>DATIUR010000240.1:0-2580 GCA_035466675.1 Anaeromyxobacteraceae bacterium
CGGCCGGCTCGGGCGGCCGGGGAGGCCCGGAGGGCTCGCCCGCGGGCACCTCGGGCCGCTGGGGCGCGGCGGCGGCGCTCGAGGCCGACGCGGCCTCGGGCACGGCCGGGAACGGGCCCGGCCAGTCGGGCCGGCTTCCGCCGATGCCGAGGCCGCGCAGCCACCAGCCCGCCCCCGCGGCGACGGCGAGCAGCAGCGCGAGGAGCACCACGGCCCGGGCGCCCAGGTGGCGCTCCTCCGGCTTCTCGGACGCGGGCGCGCGGACCCCGCTGGCGGAGGGAGGCGGCAGGGTCACGGTCCCGCCGCGGTGGCTGGGCCGGAACGGAGGCAGGTCGAGCCGCGGCGTGACCCCCGGATCGCGCCGCGGCAGCGGGACCGGCTCGGGCGTGGCGTTCCCGAGACGCGCCCGGATCCGGACCACCTCGGCGACCAGCTCCGCCATCGAGTCGAAACGATCCTCGGGGCGCTTCGCCAGCGCGCGCAGCACCAGCGCGTCCACGTCGGGCGGGACGCCGCTGCGGCGGCGGGAGGGCGGCTCGGGCGGCCGGGTCTGGTGCGCCACCAGCGTGGCGATGGCGTTGTCGCCCTCGAAGGGCAGCGCGCCGGTGAGCAGCTCGTAGGCCATCACGCCCAGGGCGTAGACGTCGGTGCGGTGGTCCACCGCCGCGCCCGCGGCCTGCTCGGGCGCCATGTACTCCGGCGTGCCGATGATGGCGCCCGCCTGCGTGAGGCGCTCCCCGGCCTGATCGACCTTCGAGATGCCGAAGTCGAGCAGCTTGGCCTGCTCGCTCCCGTCCTCCCGCCGGACCAGGAAGACGTTGTCGGGCTTCAGGTCCCGGTGGACCACGCCGCGGGCGTGGGCGGCGCCGAGCGCGCGCCCCACCTGCTCGAGCACCGCCAGCGCGCGCGGCACCGCGATGGGCCCGTCGTGGCGCAGGATGGCCCCGACGCTGCGGCCCTCCAGGGCCTCCATCACGTAGTAGAGCGCGCCGTCGTCGGTCTTCCCGATGTCGAAGACGTCGACGACGTTCTCCTGGCCGATCTGGCTCGCCGCGATGGCCTCGTTGCGGAACCGCTCCACGATCTCCGGGTCGTTCGACAGGTCGCGCCGGAGGACCTTCACGGCGAGCGGGCGGTGGAGTACCACATGCTCGCACAGGTACACGGCGCCCATCCCGCCCTCCCCGATGCGGCGCACGATCCGATATCGGTCGGCGAGCACCCGGCCGATCATCGCGTCTTGGGGCGCTGCACCCACGCGAGGCTCCGGGTTCCGGCTCGTGGACGGGCTGGAGGCCATGCGGGTTGCCGTCTGGCGTAGGTTATCATGCTTTGCGCAATCGCCTAGGGAGGGTACGGGTTGGCAGAGCTCTTCGTGGTCAACGGTGTGTGCGCCGGTACGGTCTTCTTCCTCCCGGACGTGCCGACCGTGCTCGGCCGCTCCCCCGAGGCGCACCTCCAGATCTCCGACCCCTGGATCTCGAGCATGCACGCCATGTTCGAGTGGCGGGGCCAGGACGTCTGGGTGATCGACCTGGAGAGCCGCAACGGCACCTTCGTGAACGACGAGCGGGTCCAGGAGTCGAAGGTCGTCCCCGGCGCCATGATCCGGTTCGGCAAGACCGACGTCCGCTTCGAGCGGCGCGCGGAGCGCCCGCAACCGGAGGGGCTCTTCGCCGACGGCGGCACCGTGGTGCGCTACCTCGACGACATCGAAGCCGAGATGCTGGAGGCCCGGCTGGGCGCGCCGCGGCGCGACACGGTGCGGAGCGAGCCCGCCGGCCCGATCACCGCCCGGCGCCAGATCGCGGTCCTCGAGGAGATCGGGCGCGCCCTGGTGGACGCCGGCGACCTGGAGGCCTGCCTCTCCCGCATCCTGGCGTCGGTCGCCCGCGCGATCCGGTCCGAGCGATCGAGCCTGCTGCTCACCGACGAGACCGGCGAGATGGTGCCGCGGGTGGTGGAGCCGGCCGACTCGCCGCCGGCGCTCTCCTCCACCGTGATCGCGGCCGCCGCCCGGAGCCGGGCCGGCATCCTCTCCCTCGACGCCAAGCAGGACCCGCGCTTCAGCGGCAGCCAGTCGATCATCCAGCAGGGGATCCGCTCCGCCCTCTGCGTCCCCATCTGGGCGGCGCACCGGGTCCTGGGAATGCTGCTCTTCGACCGTGGCCCCTCCGAGCCGTTCACCCCGGACGACCTGGAGCTGGTGGCGGTGGTGGGCCACCAGGCGGCCCTCGCCATCGAGCGGGCGCGGTTCCTCGACCAGTCGCGCGCCGGGGAGGCGCGGCGCCGGGCCCTGGCGCACCAGCTCCCGCCGGACCTGGCCCGGGAGCTGGACGCCCAGGAGGCGGCCGATCGCGATCCGCTCGAGTTCGCCCGGCGCGACCTGGCGGTGCTGCGCGCCGCGCTCACCTGCGAGGAGCCGCTCGCCTCGCGGCCCGAGGAGGCGGCCGGAGCGCTGCGCGCGGCGATGGACGAGGCGGCGGGCGCCGTCCTGGCCGAGGGCGGCGCGGCCGTCCGGCTGGCCGGCACGGGCCTGGCCGCCCTCTTCGGCCTTCCCCGGCCGCAGCCGGACCCGGG
>DATIUR010000241.1:0-6646 GCA_035466675.1 Anaeromyxobacteraceae bacterium
CCCGACCGGAACCTCTCCATGGCGGCCTGCTTGTCGGCCGCCTTCATCTGCCCGTGCAGCAGGCCGACCGCGTGCGGGGCGAACACCCGCGCCAGCTCCTCCGCGCCGCTCGTCGCGTCGGCCAGGTCGGTCTTCTCCGACTCGGCCACGAGCGGGTAGACCACGAAGACCTGCCGGCCGGCCTCGATCTCGGCCCGGGCCAGCTCGTGCGCCCTGCGCCGCTGGGAGGCGCCGAAGAGACGCGTCTCGACCGGGGTCCGCCCCGGCGGCAGCTCGGTGATCTTGGACTGGTCCAGGTCTCCGTAGAAGGCGAGCGCCAGGGTCCGGGGAATGGGCGTGGCGGTCATGACGAGCGCGTCCGGCCGCCGGCCCTTGGCCAGGAGCCGGGCCCGCTGCATCACGCCGAACCGGTGCTGCTCGTCCACCACCACCAGGCCCAGCCGCTCGAACTCCACCGCCTCCTCGACCAGGGCGTGCGTCCCCACCGCGATGCGGGCCCGCCCGCCCGCCACGGCCTGGCGCGCCTCCTTCTGCGATCGTCCGCGGGCCCGGGCGCCCACCAGCGCCACCTCGATCCCGGAGCCCTGGAGCCAGCCGGAGAGGGTGCGCGCGTGCTGCTCCGCGAGGATCTCCGTGGGCGCCATCAGGGCGGCCTGCCAGCCGGAGCGCACCGCCAGGATGGCTGCCGCGAAGGCGACGGCGGTCTTGCCGCTCCCCACGTCCCCCTGGAGCAGGCGGTTCATGGGCTCGGGCCGGCCCATGTCGCGCGCGATCTCTCCGAGCGCCTTCCGCTGCGAGCGGGTGAGCTCGAAGGGAAGGAGCCGCAGGGCGGCCGCCACGGCCTCGGGCGACGCGTCGAAGGCGATGCCGGGCTCGGTCCGGACGCCCCGGCGCCTGAGCGCCAGCGCCAGCTGGAGGAAGAACAGCTCCTCGTAGACGAGGCGCCGGAAGCCCGGCGTGGCCCGCGCCGCGGCCAGCCCCGGGTCGGTCCCGGGCGGGGGAAAGTGCGCCTCGGCCAGCGCCTGGCCCCGGCCCAGCAGGGCCCGGCGGGCGCGGATCGACGGCGGCAGGTCGTCCACCGCCTGCGGCGCCAGCTCCTCCACCAGGCGCCTGAGGAGCTTGCGGAGCGCGGGGTGCTGGTGGTCGGCCGGCCCGGGGTAGATGGGCACGATCCGCCCGAAGTTGGCCGAGTCCCCGGACTGGACCGGCTCCACCTCGGGCTGGTTCATCTGGCGCCGCCCGCCGAAGCCCTCGGTGACCTTGCCGGAGCAGTGGAGCGTGTCGCCCGGCGTGAACTGCCGGAGGCGCCAGGGCGGCGGGTTGAAGAAGACGAGCTCGAGCGGACCGCTCCCGTCGGCCACGCTCACCTTGAGGATGGGCTTCCCGCTGCGCATTCGCTGGCCCCGGGAGGACCGGACCGTGGCGAGCACGCTCCCTTCCTCGCCGGTCCGGAGGTCGGCGATCCGGCGCACGCGGGTGCGGTCCTGGTAGGCGCGCGGCCAGAACTCGAGGGCCTGCTCCACGGTGAGGCGGCCCCGCTCCTCGAGGAGCGCCCGCGGAGCCGGGTGGGCCCGGGGGAGGTCGGCGAGCCGCGTGGCGAGCAGGCGCCGCCGGTGGGCGAGCTCGGCGACCGTCGCCGGCCGGCCTGGCGCGGCCGAGGGCGCGGCCGCAGCCGGGACCCCAGGCCGGACCGGGGTCTCCGCCGCCCGGGCGGGGGTCGCGCCCGCGGCCCGGGTCGGTTCCGGCCGCGCCAGCATCTCCGCCCGCGCGGCGCGTGCCACCTCCCGCAGGTCGGCCGGCAGCGGCACCAGCGCCGAGAGGTGCGCCGCGATCCGGCCGAGCGCCCGCCGGCGGCCGGCCACGGGCAGGGCGTCGAATCCCCCGGCCTCGGCCTCGAGCCCCGCCAGGGCGGGCGAGCCGGGCGCGCCCGCCTCCCGGGCCCTCGCCACCGCGCCGCGGACGGTGGCCCCGAAGGCGGCCAGGCGCCCCACCCCGGCGAACCCGTCTCGCGCGGCGAAGCGGAGTGGGGGCACCAGCGCCAGCAGCGCCCCGGCGGCGCCCTCGGCGGGCGCCTTCCCCTCTCGTCCGCCGCCCCGTCCTTCCACGGCGGGACTCTACCGGCCTACTCCGACGCGGCCGGCGGGTCCTCCTCGACGAACTCGACCGAGACGATCTCGTACTCCCGCTCGCCTCCCGGGCTCTTCACCGTGACGGTGTCGCCCTCGCTTCGCCCGATCAGCGCACGCGCGATGGGGCTCGTCACCGAGATCCGCCCCAGCTTCAGGTCGGCCTCCAGCTCCCCCACGATCCGGTACCGGACCCGGTCGCTCGAGTCGCCGTCCTCCAGCGTGACGGTCGCCCCGAAGACGATCCGGTCGCCGGCGTGCCTGGTCACGTCGATCACCTCGGCGCTGGCGATCCAGTGCTCCACCTGGGCGATCCGCCCCTCCACGTGGCTCTGCTTCTCCTTGGCGGCGTGGTACTCGGCGTTCTCGGAGAGGTCGCCGTGGGAGCGGGCCTCGGCGATCTCCTTCACGATCCGCGGCCGCTCCACGTTCTTGAGGCGCTTCAGCTCCTCCTTGAGCCGGTCGAGGCCGCTGCGGGTCATGGGGACTCTGGACATCGGGCACCTTCCGCGAAAAACGAGGGCGGCCGGCCCGGATGCCCGGGGCGGCCGCGTCGCACGAGAAGTAGAGCGCCCGGAGGGCGCTGTCAACGGGTGCCGACCAGCCCGTGGTACTCCTGCAGGGACCGGACGCCGACCCGCCCGCCGCGGGCCGCCTCCATGGCGCCCACCGCCACCCGCGCCCCCGTCAGGGTGGTGAAGTAGGGCAGCGCCTTCATGAGGGTCTCGCGCCGGATGGAGTAGCTGTCGGCGATCTCCTGCTTCCCCGCGGTGGTGTTCACCACGAGGTGGACGTCGCCGTCCTTGATCCGGTCCACCACCGACGGGCGCCCCTCCAGGACCTTCTTCACCGGGGTGCTGCGGATGCCCCGCTCCGCCAGGAAGGCGTGCGTGCCGGCGGTGGCGAGCACCTCGAACCCCAGCCCGACCAGCCGGCGCGCCACGTCCACCACGCCCGGCTTGTCCGCGTCGCGCACCGAAACGAAGGCCCGCTTGCCCTCGCCGCTCGCCGGGAGCGTGTTGCCGGCCGCCGCCTGCGCCTTCAGGAAGGCCCGGTAGAAGTCCTGGTCCACGCCCATCACCTCGCCGGTGGAGCGCATCTCCGGCCCGAGCATGGTGTCGACGCCGGGGAACCGGGCGAAGGGGAAGACCGCCTCCTTGACCGAGACGTGGTTCGGGCGCGGCCCGGGGCGCACCCCCGCCTCGGCCAGGGTCTTGCCCACCATGCAGAGCGCCCCGGCCTTGGCGAGGGGGAGCCCGGTCGCCTTGCCCACGAAGGGCACCGTCCGGCTGGCGCGCGGGTTCACCTCCAGGACGTAGATGTCCCGGCCCTGGATGGCGAACTGGACGTTCATGAGGCCGACCACGCCCAGCTCGCGGGCGAGCGCGATGGCCTGCCGCTCGATCTCCGCCACCACCGGGGGAGGCAGGCTGTAGGGCGGCAGCGCGCAGGCCGAGTCGCCGGAGTGGATGCCGGCCTCCTCGATGTGCTCCATGACGCCGCCCACCACCACCTCGCGGCCGTCCGAGACCACGTCCACGTCCACCTCGGCGGCGTCCTTGAGGAAGCGGTCCACCAGGACCGGCCGCTCGTTCGAGGCCTGCACCGCCTCGCGCAGGTACGACTCCAGATCGCGGTCGTCGTAGACGACCTCCATGGCCCGGCCGCCCAGGACGTAGGAGGGCCGCACCATGACGGGGTAGCCGATGCGCCGGGCCACGCCGAAGGCCTCGTCGGCGCTGCGGGCCACGCCGTTGTCCGGCTGCCGCAGGCCGAGCTTCACGATCAGCTCGGCGAACCGCTCCCGGTCCTCGGCCCGGTCGATGGCGTCCGGCGTCGTTCCGAGGATGGGCACGCCCAGCTCGTGGAGCGGGACGGCCAGCTTGAGCGGGGTCTGGCCGCCGTACTGGACGATGAGCCCCTTCGGCCGCTCCACGTGGACGATCTCGAGCACGTCCTCCAACGTGAGCGGCTCGAAGTAGAGGCGGTCGCTGGTGTCGTAGTCGGTCGAGACCGTCTCCGGGTTGCAGTTGACCATGATGGTCTCGAACCCGGCCGCGGAGAGGGAGAAGGAGGCGTGCACGCAGCAGTAGTCGAACTCGATGCCCTGCCCGATCCGGTTCGGCCCGCCGCCCAGGATCATCACCTTGGGCCGGTCGGTCGGGGCCGCCTCGCACTCCTCCTCGTAGGTCGAGTAGAGGTAGGGCGTGTAGGCCTCGAACTCGGCCGCGCAGGTGTCCACCCGCTTGAAGACGGGGCGGACCCCGAGCGCCCAGCGCGCCTCCCGCACCTCGCGCTCGCTCCGGCCGGCGAGCTGTGCGATGCGCCGGTCCGAGAAGCCCATCCGCTTGGCGGCGCGCAGGTCGGCCGCGTCGGCCGGGACGCCCCGTGCCAGGACGTCCTCGTGCCGGACGATCTCCTCGATCTCGCGCAGGAACCAGGGGTCGATCCCGGTGAGGCCGTAGACCTCCTCGACCGCGAGCCCGGCCCGGAAGGCGTCCCCCAGCCAGAAGAGCCGGTGGGAGCGCGGGACGCGGACCTCCGACCGGATCCGCTCCAGCTCGTCCGGCGCGAGCGGGTCGCCGGGGCGCTTGCCCAGCGGCGACTCGAACCCGCAGCGGTCGATCTCCAGCCCACGGATGGCCTTCTGCACCGACTCCTGGAAGGTGCGGCCCATGGCCATCACCTCGCCCACCGACTTCATCTGCGTGGTGAGGGTCGAGTCGGCCCCCTTGAACTTCTCGAAGGCGAAGCGGGGGATCTTGGTGACCACGTAGTCGATGGTCGGCTCGAACGAGGCGGGCGTGTAGCGGGTGATGTCGTTCTTGATCTCGTCGAGCGTGTAGCCGACCGCCAGCTTGGCGGCGATCTTGGCGATGGGGAAGCCGGTGGCCTTGGAGGCCAGGGCGGAGGAGCGCGAGACGCGGGGGTTCATCTCGATCACGACCATCCGGCCGGTGCGCGGGTCCACGCCGAACTGGATGTTGGACCCGCCGGTGTCGACCCCGATCTCCCGGATGATGCGGATGGAGGCGTCCCGCATCCGCTGGTACTCCTTGTCGGTGAGCGTCTGGGCCGGAGCGACGGTGATGGAGTCGCCGGTGTGCACGCCCATCGGGTCGAAGTTCTCGATGGAGCAGATGATGACGACGTTGTCGTTCCGGTCGCGCATCACCTCCAGCTCGAACTCCTTCCAGCCGATGATCGACTCCTCGCACAGGACGGTGTGCGTGGGGGAGAGGGCCAGGGCCCGCCGGGCCAAGGGCTCGAACTCCTCGCGGTTGTAGGCGACGCCGCCGCCCTCCCCGCCCATCGTGAAGCTGGGGCGGATGATGACGGGGAAGCCGATCTCCTCGGCGATGGCCCGCGCCTCCTCCCAGCTCCGGGCGTAGCCGGAGCGGGGCAGCTCGACGCCCACCCGGTTCATGGCGTCCTTGAAGAGCTGGCGATCCTCCGCCTTCTCGATGGCCGCGAGCGAGGCGCCGATCAGCCCCACGCCGTGGCGCTCCAGCGCGCCGTTCTTCGCCAGGGCCACCGCCAGGTTGAGCGCCGTCTGCCCGCCCAGGGTGGGGAGCAGGACGTCCGGCTTCTCCCGGGCCAGGATGAGCTCGGCCGCCTCCGGGGTGATGGGCTCGACGTAGGTCCGGTCGGCGAACCCCGGGTCGGTCATGATGGTGGCGGGGTTCGAGTTGAGGAGGACGATCTGGTACCCCTCCTCCTTCAGGGCCTTGCACGCCTGCGTGCCGGAGTAGTCGAACTCGCAGGCCTGGCCGATCACGATGGGCCCGGACCCCACGATCATGATCTTCCGGATGTCGGTGCGGCGCGGCATGGGAGCGGCAAACTAGCACAAACCGGTCTCCGTTCCAGCCCGGCGGCCGGGGCCGGGAAGCTCAGCCCGCGCCCTTCTCCGCCGCCTCCCGGTCGCGCGCCGCCAGCACCGCCTCCAGGAGCTTCTTCATCCGGGGGAAGCGCTCCGCCAGCGCCCCGATCATGGGCGCCGGGAACGTCACCACCGCCACGTCGGTCCGGGCCCGGAGCGAGGCCGCCCGCTCCTGCCCGAGCGCGCGCGCCACGCCGTAGAAGGCCCCGCGTTCCAGGACGGCCACCTCGACCGGGGCGCCGTTCCGGTCGACCTGGACGGCGGCCGTGCCGTCCAGCAGGAGGTGGAAGCCGTCGTCGGCCCGGCCGGCGATGGTCTCCCCGGCCGCGAAGCGGACGAGCCGGGCCACGTGCAGGAGGTCCTGGTGCGCCCCCTCGTCGAGCGACTTGAAGAGGTGGCTCGCCTCGACGAAGGCGGTCGTGGCGATGTCGCCCCAGACCTCCTGCGGCGCGCTGGCCATGCCCGCGAAGCTAACATAAGCTCCTCCCTCCGATGGGCGGCATGGTGATCCTCCTCGCCGCGCTCGCGCTCTCGCAGGCGGACGCCGGCACCCCCAGCGCCCCGCCGCCGGCGGAGGCCTCCGACCGCCCCGCGGCCGCTCCCGAGGGTGCCCCGGCGGCCCCCTTCCCGGCCGCAC
>DATIUR010000242.1:0-2271 GCA_035466675.1 Anaeromyxobacteraceae bacterium
GGTCGGCGACGGCGGCCGCGAACCCGGGGAAGCCGCCCGGACGGCGCCGGACGCGCTCCAGGGCCGCAGGGGTCCGGGCGGTGAAGGCGCGCCAGGCCGCGGCGGCGTCGCGGAGGTCCGACGGGCGGAGCGGGCGCGAGCGGCCGAGGAGGCGGGCCAGGGAGCCCGCGGCCCGCTCGCCGATCGGCTGGGGGCCCTCGGCCGCGGCGAGGCGCAGGCGGCCCGGCGGGATCCGACCGCGGCGCAGGGCCACGAGCCCCTGCACGGCCGCCAGCACGTCCCGCCACGCCCCGGAGGACCAGAGCACCACCGGCAGCTCCTCGGGGAGCACGTCGAGCGTGGCGGCCAGGTCGGACGCGGGGCGCGGGCCGGAGGAGACCTCGGAGCGGTGGCCGCGGCGCAGGCGCGCGTGCTTCCCCGGCTCGGCGGCGGAGGGACCGTGGGCGAGGTCGTCGTCGAGCAGGACCACGTGGCGGGCGCCGGCCTCCCGCAGGCGGGCGCCGGCGGCGCGGCCGGGGGCCAGGTGGATGGCGCGGTCGATGGTGGGTGGGTGGACCACGTCGCGAGCTAGTCTCCGCCGGAGGTGACGTCGAAGGCGCGGACCAGCGGGAGGCCGGCCAGGGTCTCGGCGAGCTTCGGAAGCCGCTCGGGCCGCACCGTCCGGATGGCCAGGCGGTACTCGAAGAGGCCGCCGTCGGGCGTGACCTCGTATCCCTTGCTCGTGACCTTGAACCCCTCCGCGGCGAGCAGCGAGCGGAGCTCCGCCTCGGGCATGGGCGCCTCCCGGGCGAAGCGCACCTTGAGGTTGGCGTAGACCTGGGTCGGGAAGCGGTTCTCGATGTACCGGAAGACGGAGAGCACCCCGAGGGCGAGGACCGTGGCGATGGCGCCGGGCAGGTAGAGCCCGACCCCCATGAGCACGCCGATGGCGGCGGTGGCCCAGATCGACGCCGCGGTGGTGAGGCCGCGGACGGTGAGCCCCTCCTTGAAGATCACGCCGGCTCCGAGGAAGCCGATGCCGGTCATGATCCCCTGCGCCATGCGGGTGGGGTCCGTCCGGACGGAGTCGCCCACCAGCGGGAACCAGTACGCCTGGTAGACGGTGACGAGCATGAGCAGGCTCGACGAGAGGCTCACCAGCGCGTGCGTCCGGAACCCGGCGGCCCGTCCGTGGAAGCTGCGTTCCGTGCCGATGACGGCGCCCGCGAGGAGCGCGGCGACCATGTGGCGGATCACGTCCTGGATCGGCAGCGTCATTCCGTCCTCCGGCGCCGATCCTAGCCCGGCCCGGGCCCGGCGCCAGGTTCGCTACCTCCAGGCCCCGGGCCTCGCGTAGACGTGCACGAGCGGCACCTCGTCCAGGAAGACGGACGCGGCCGGGCGTGCGGTCCCGAACGCCGTCCAGGCGCGGGCGTCGCCGTCGCGGTCCCCGCCGTCCTGCGGGACGACCGCCAGGTCCGCCTCGGCCGGGTCGCTCGCGACGGCGAGATCCTCGCGCAGGCGGCCGTCCCGGGCGAGGGCGCGGACCGCCTCCGGGGCCGCCCCCGCCCAGAAGACGCGCGCGCCCGGACGCGCGTGGGAGCGGATCTCCGCCAGCGCCGCGGCGGAGGACTCGCCGCCCTCCTGGCGGGCGAGCCCCCGCGAGGCCGCGCCCGGCGCCCCGCCGGCGACCTCGTTCCAGGCCGCGGCCAGGTGCGGGAAGTGGTGGGCGGTGGCCCGCAGGGTGGGATAGAGGACGAGGAGGGCGAGGGTGGCGAGGACGCGGCCGGGACGGGCCGGGGCGAGCGTGCGGGCGCAGGCGGCGAGCGCGCGCGTGGCCAGGAGGGAGAGGACGGCCAGCCCCGGGAGGAGCGGCCCCAGCCCGGCGCCGGCCGGGGAGATGGCCGCCAGGGCGGCCGATCCGAGCAGGAGCAGGGCGAGCAGCGCGTCATCCGAGAGCTCGCCGCCCGCCCGGGCCGCCCGCACCAGCCGGACGAGGAGATGGACGAAGCCGCCGGCCTGGGCGGCGAGGAGGGCCACCGGAACGGCCAGGGCGGCCTCGGCCAGCGGCCAGGCGCCGGCCGGCCCGCCCGCGGGCAGGGAGAGGAGCGAGAGGAGCCACGCCGGATCGCGCCACCGCCACGGGGCGGACGCCAGCGCGACGAGCGGGGCGAGGACGACCATGGCGGGGAGCGCGGGCGGGACGGCGCGCCCGCGGAAGCGGCCGCCGGACGCCCGGTGGGCGAGCGCGTGAAGGCCGAGGACCGCGAGGAGCACCCATCCGCCCGGTCG
>DATIUR010000243.1:0-12629 GCA_035466675.1 Anaeromyxobacteraceae bacterium
CCGGGGCCGCCGCGGAGGCCGCCGCCGCCCCCACCAGCAGGGCGGCCGCGAGCGCGAGGCCGAGCGCGAGGGCGGCGTCGAGGGCCGGCGGGGCCCGGGAGGCGAACTCGCCGCGCAGGAAGCCGTCGATGGCGGTGGCCACGATCTCGCCTCCCACCGCCCGCGGGTTCACCGGCGTGGGGCGCTTGTCCTTGCCGGCGGTGACGGTGACGCACACCACCGCCACCGCGCCGCGCAGGGGCGCGAGCGCCCCGGCGGGCGGCGGCGGCCCCTCGCCCTCGCGCGCGAGCGCGGCCCGGAGGAGGTCGGCCGCCGAGACCTGCGGGTGGACCGAGTCGAAGTCGGCCGCCCCGTCGTGGCGGCCGAGCCAGCGCACCAGGACCCGGCCGTCGCCGGCCAGGGGCGCCGAGACGTCGCCCAGCCGCAGGCGCCCGCCCTCCACCCGCAGCGGGGGCCGGCCCCGCGCCAGCCAGGCCGCCGCCAGCGGCAGGGAGGGGACGTCGCCGTCGGCGGTGGGATAGAGGTGCCGGAGCGAGACGACCCGCCCGCCCTCGTCCTGCTCCTGCGAGACGCCGCCCAGCGCCTCCGCCCCCGCCGCGAAGCGGGGGAGCGGCGGCAACAGGACGAACCGCCCCGGCAGGGAGGCGCCGTTCGCCGGGAGGGCGTGCCGCCTGCGGAGCGCGGCGAGCCTCGCGTCCCCCCGGGCCAGCTCCTCCGGCGAGAGGAGGCGCGGAGCGCCGCGAGCGCCCTCGAACGATCCCGCCTCGCCGCGCGAGGCGAAGGGGACGAGCCACAGCGACGCCCCGATCTGGCCGGGCGCCACCACCGGCCAGCGGCCGCGGTCGAGCCGGGCGAGCGCGGCCTCCTCCGCCTCGGCCACGCCCGGGAACGTCCCGAGCGGCGCGCCCCAGGCCGGCCCGGGGGGCGCCGGGGCCGGAGCGTCCGGGGGCACCGCAGCCGCCAGGACCACGCCGCCGCGAGCGATCGCCTCGGCCAGGGCCTCGTTCTCCGCGGCCAGGCTCCCCTCGAGCGGGTCCGCGAGGACGAGGTCCACCGCGACGACGCGGGCGCCGGCCCGGCGCGCCTCGTCGATCACGGCCGCGAGCGCGCCCCGCGGGATGGGGTAGACGCCGCCGGCGAGCTTCAGGGTCTCGTCGTCGATGGCGACGAGCACGACGCCGGTCGAGGCCGGCCGGGAGCGGGCCGCGCGCGCGGCGCGCATCTCCCAGGTGACGCGCTCGGCGGGCTCGACGGCGCTCCGCTCCCAGGCCGCCGCCGCCGCGAGGGCGCCGGCCGCGAGGCCGGGAAGCAGGGCTGCCCGGAGCTTGCCGGATCCGGCGCGCACGGGAGGTAGCTTACCCCGACCCTTGGCGGGCCCCGAGCCCGACCGCGGCCGCTACGCGCCGATCCGGTTGCCGGGGATCCTCACCACCACGTCCACCTCGCCCACCCGCGCCTGGCAGGCCAGCCGCGAGGTGGGTCCGAGGCCGGCCGCCTCGTCCAGGCGGTCGTCCTCGGCCTCCTCGATGGGCGAGAGCGAGGCCTGTCCCGACTCGACCCACACGTGGCAGGTGGTGCAGGCGCACACGCCGCCGCAGTTGTGGGGAAGGTCCGCGCCGCATTCCCCGGCCGCCTCGAGCAGGGTCGCGCCCGGCCGGACCGCGGCGCTCCGCCCGGCCGGCAGGAACGTCACCCGGGGCATCAGGGCACCTCGTCGTCCCGCGATCCGCTCGAGCGCGGGTTCTGCACGATGTCCGCCGCGAACTCCTCGACCCGGTGGCCGGCCATGGCCAGGGCCACGTGCTTGTTCATGCGCCGCTCGGCGAACTCCCGGGTGGCGGCGTCGAGCGACTCGATCCAGGCCTTCACGGCCAGGTAGTCGGTCCCGGCCATCGCCTCGCGCAGGCCGCGCATCCGGTCCTCGACGGGCGCCCGCTCCGCCGCCGAGAGGAGCTCCCCGTCGAGCCGGAAGGCCGCCTCGAGCGAGGCGAGGATCCGGTCGCCCTCCACCCGCCACTCGCGCAGGAACCGCTCGCTCACGTCCGCCTCGGCGTGCTCGATGCTCTCGATCAGCATCGCCTCCACCTCCTCCTCGCCCAGGCCGTAGGTGGGCTTCACCTGGATGGCCTGCTCGATCCCGGTGGTCAGCTCCCGCGCCGAGACCCGGAGGATCCCGTCGGCGTCCACCGCGTAGGCGATCTCCACCCGGGCGACGCCGGCCGGCATGGGGGGGATGCCCCGCAGGGTGAAGCGGGCCAGCGACCGGCAGTCGCGCGCCAGCTCGCGCTCCCCCTGGACCACGTGCACCACCATCCCGCCCTGCCCGTCGGCGTAGGTGGTGAACTGCTGGGTGGCGGAGGCGGGGATGGTGGAGTTCCGCAGCACGATCTTCTCCACCACCCCGCCCATCATCTCGACGCCGAGCGAGAGCGGGATGACGTCGAGCAGGAGCACGTCCTCCCTCCCGCCCCGGTCGAGCGCGTCGGCCTGCACCGCGGCCCCCAGCGCCACCACCGTGTCCGGGTCGAGGTCGGCGAGCGGCTCCTGGCCGAACAGCTCCCGCACGTGCCTCCGCACGAGCGGCGTGCGCGTGGCCCCACCCACCAGCACCACCCCGTCCACCTTCCCCCCCGCGTCCCGGAGCGCCGCCAGGCAGGGCGCGCCGGTCCGCTCCACCTCCGGGCGGATGAGCGCCTCCAGCTCGGCCCGGTCGAGCCGGGCCCGCAGCCGGAAGCCCTCGGGGAGGTCCACCTCCGCCTCGACCGCCTCCTGCGCGCTGAGCGCCTCGCGGATGCGCTGCGCGGCCGCCACCGCGCCGCGGAGCACGGCCGGGGAGTGGCGCTCGGCCCGGGGCGAGAGCCCGTCCTCGAGCAGGCGGCGGGCCACCTCGCGGTCGAAGTCGTCGCCGCCCAGGTGCGTGTCGCCGCCCGTGGCCAGCACCTCGAAGACGCCCCCTTCGAGCCGCAGGATCGAGACGTCGAAGGTGCCGCCCCCGAGGTCGTAGACGGCGAAGGTCCCCTCCATCCGCTTGTCGAGCCCGTAGGCGAGCGCGGCGGCGGTGGGCTCGTTGAGCAGGCGCAGGACCTCGAGCCCGGCCAGGCGGCCCGCGTCGCGCGTCGCCTGGCGCTGGGCGTCGTCGAAGTAGGCCGGGACGGTGATCACGCACCCGCCGGGCGGCCCTCCCAGGGCCTCCGCCGCGCGCCGCCGGAGCACGCGCAGGACCTCGGCGGAGACCTCGATGGGCGTGACGGTCCGTGTCCCGCCCGCCACCCGGAGCCTCACCACCGCGCCCGCCTCGTCGAACCGGTAGATGCCCCGGTCCTCCGGGCGCAGGTCGCCCGGGCCCCGCCCCATGAACCGCTTCACCGAGAGGACGGTATCCTCCGGGCGCTCGGGCGCGCGCCGGCGGGCGGAGAGGCCCACCTCCACCTCGCCCCCCGCCCCGTAGAAGACCGCCGAGGGGAGGAGCGGGCGTCCCTCCTCCGCGGGCAGGACGCGGGGCCGGTTGCGCGCGTCCACGTGGGCCACGAGCGAGTTGGTCGTTCCGAGGTCGATTCCGATGGCGCGGGCCATGGGACTCCTAGGGGACGGCGCGCTCCGCGTCCGCCATCACGTTCTCGTAGTAGCGGGCCCGGGCCAGGCGCTGGGCGATGTCCACGCGCAGCTCGCTCGACCACTCCTCGTCGCCGAACAGCCGTCCCACCTCTCCTTCCAGCTCGGACAGCCGCGCCCGGGCCCGGGCGGCGATGGCGGCGAGCCCGTCGGCGTCGCCGTCGGCCCGCGCCAGGGCCATGGACTCGCGCCACTCGAGCTGCTCCTCCAGGAACTCCGGGTCGGCGAAGCTCCGCCCCTCGGCCAGCACGTCGGTGCCGGCCAGCCGGAGCAGGTAGGCCGCCCGCGACCGCCAGTCGCGCAGGCAGCGGGCCGCGTCGTTGATGCGGGTGGCCCAGTCGAGCGAGAGCCGGCGCTCCCGCGCGCTCGCCCGGGCGAAGCGGTCCGGGTGGAGCCGGCGGGACAGGTCGCGGAAGCGTCGCTCCAGCTCGGAGGCGTCGAGGTCGAACCGGCGCGCCAGGCCCAGGAGGGCGAAGTGATCCTCCGAGCGCGCCACGGGCTGGATCGTCGCGCAGGTCGGGCAGAAGGGCGCTCCCCGCGACGCCTCGCCCTGGCAGCTCCAGCAGGTCAAGCCCGCCGTCACACCGTGAAGGACTCGCCGCAGCCGCAGGCGCTCTTGACGTTCGGGTTCCGGAAGACGAACCCGCTCTGCATGAGCGTCTGCTGCCAGTCGATCACCGTGCCGGCCAGGAAGCGCGCGCTCTTCGGGTCGACGAAGACGCGGGCGCCGTCCCTCTCCACGACCTGGTCGAACCGCGATGCCTCGACCGCCCAGTCCACGTGGTAGGAGAGCCCGGAGCACCCCCCTCCCTTCACGCCGAGGCGGAGCCCGCCCCGGGGCGTCCCCTTCTCGCCGGTCAGGGCGCGGATCCGCGCCGCCGCCTTCTCGCTGATCTCGATCGTCGCCTGCGCCATCTCTCCCGACTCCTCACTTCGAGACGCCCTGGGCAGCGGGGTCCCTCCGCTCGCCGGGCGCGGCGGCCGTCCTCGCCGCCGGCGCGCGACCGTGCTTCTTCTGCCAGTCGGCCACGGCCGCCCGGATGGCGTCCTCGGCCAGCACCGAGCAGTGGATCTTGACCGGCGGCAGGCTCAGCTCCTCCGCCACCTGCGTGTTCTTGATGGTGAGGGCCTCGTCCACGGTCCTGCCCTTCACCCATTCGGTGACCAGGGAGGAGGAGGCGATGGCCGACCCGCATCCGAAGGTCTTGAACTTGGCGTCCTCGATGACCCCCCGGTCGTTCACCTTGATCTGGAGCTTCATCACGTCGCCGCACGCCGGGGCGCCCACCAGCCCGGTCCCCACCTCGGGGTCGTTCCGATCGAGCGAGCCCACGTTGCGCGGGTTCTCGTAGTGGTCGATGAGCTTGTCCGAATACGCCATTCCGAAGTCCCCCCGTACTCCGCTAGTGAGGATCGACCCAGGCGACCTGGGCCAGGTCCACGCCCTCCTTCACCATCTCGTAGAGCGGCGACATGTCGCGGAGCTTCTTCACCTTCTCCACGAAGAGCTTCACCGCGAAGTCGACCTCCTCCTCGGTGGTGAACCGGCCCAGGCCGAAGCGGATCGAGCTGTGGGCCAGGTCGTCCGGGACGCCCATGGCCCGGAGCACGTAGGAGGGCTCGAGCGACGCGCTGGTGCAGGCGGACCCGGAGGAGACCGCCACGTCCTTCACGGCCATCATGAGGGCCTCGCCCTCGACGTAGGCGAAGCTCAGGTTGAGGTTGCCGGGCAGGCGGTGCTCGAGCGAGCCGTTCACGGTGACGAGGTCGAGGCCCGCCTCGATCCCGCGGCGCAGCCGCTCGCGCAGCGCCCGCACGCGGACCGCCTCCGCCGGCGCCTCCGCCATCGCGATCTCGGCGGCCTTGCCGAGCCCGACGATGCCGGGCACGTTCAGGGTCCCGGAGCGGAACCCGCGCTCGTGGCCGCCGCCGTCCATCTGCGCCACCAGGCGCACCCGCGGCCTGCGGCGGACGTAGAGGGCGCCCACCCCCTTCGGCCCGTACATCTTGTGGGCCGAGAGCGAGGCCAGGTCCACGTTGGCCCGCTCCACGTCGAACGGGATCTTGCCCGCCGACTGCACCGCGTCGCAGTGGAAGAGGATGCCTCGCTCGCGCGTGATGCGGCCGATCTCCTCGATGGGGTGGATCACCCCCACCTCGTTGTTGGCGTGCATCACCGAGACGAGGGTGGTGTCGGGGCGGAGGGCCGCCCGCAGCCGCTCCGGGTCGAGCCTGCCGTCCCGCTCCACGTCCAGGAAGGTGACCTCGAACCCGTCCCGCTCCAGGGCGTGCATGGAGTCGAGCACGGCCTTGTGCTCGGTCCTGACCGTGACGAGGTGCCGCCCCTTCGACCGGTGGAACTGGGCCACCCCCTTCACGGCCAGGTTGTCCGACTCGGTCGCGCCGCTCGTCCAGACGATCTCCTTCGCGCTCGCGCCCACCAGGCGGGCCAGGCTCTCGCGGGCTGCCTCCACCGCCTCCTCGGCGCGCCAGCCGAAGGAGTGGCTCTTCGAGGCGGCGTTGCCGAACTCCTCGCGGAAGAACGGCAGCATCGCGTCCAGCACCCGGGGGTCCACCGGTGTGGTGGCGTGGTAGTCCATGTAGACGGGAAGCTTCATCGGCTCCGGCACCTATATAGTCCCGGGTGGCTCTACTGGATGCCTGACGTGGACGTGGCTGGTCGAGTATAACAGAACGCGGGTGCCGTCAAGCCATCCGGGCCAGCCAAATCGCCGCACGGATTGAAGAATTCGACCGAACCGGCCGGAAGGACTCGCATGCAGGTCGCCTCGCGGATCGCCCTCGCCCTCCTCTTCTTCGGGGGCGTGGCCTATCTGCCCGACCTGATCGCGACCGGCCCGACCGGGGCCTCGTCCGACCTGCGGCTGGGGGCCCTGCTCGCCGAGGGATCGGCGCTCGCCTTCGCCGTCGCCTTCGCGGGCGGGGTGCTGACGAGCCTCACCCCTTGCGTCTACCCCCTCATCCCCATCACGGTCTCCATCTTCGGGGCACGGCAGGCGTCCCGGCGGGAGGCGGTGCTGCTCTCCGCGCTCTACGTCCTCGGCATCGCCGCCATGTACTCGGCGCTGGGCGTCGGCGCGGCGATCACCGGGGCCGCCTTCGGCAGCGTGATGCAGAACGGCTGGGTGATCGGGTTCGTGGCGCTGGTCCTGGCCGCCATGGCGGCCTCGATGTTCGGCGCCTTCGAGATCCGGCTCCCCTCCTCCTGGCAGGCGCGGCTCGGCACGGTGGGCGGCGCCGGCCGGGCCGGCTCGTTCGGGATGGGCCTCGTCTCCGGGATCATCGCCGCGCCCTGCACCGGGCCGGTCCTGGCGGCGGCGCTCGCCTTCGTGGCGGCGAAGGGGTCGATCGCCTTCGGCTTCGGCATCATGTTCGCCTACGCGCTGGGCATGGGGCTCCTCTTCTTCCTCATCGGCGCCTTCTCGATCTCGCTCCCGAAGAGCGGGCCGTGGATGGACGCGGTGAAGTCGCTCTTCGGGGTCGCGCTGCTCGCCGCGGCCGGGGTCTTCGCGAAGGACCTCGTCCCGGGGCTCAAGCCCCTCTTCTCCGCGGCGGGCTGGGTCGCGCTCGCCGCCGGGGGCGCGGCGGCGGCCGGCGTCCTGCTCGGCGCCCTGCACGGGAGCTTCCACGTCCCCGGCCCCCGGAAGCTGCTCAAGGGGGCGTCGGTGGCGATCCTCGCCGGCGCCATCGTCTACGCGGCCGGGTCCGCGAACGCGCGCGCCCGGGCGCGCGCCGCCGAGGGGTTCACCTGGCTCCCCACGCTCGAGGAGGGCATCGCCCTGGCCCGGGCGGAGGGCCGCCCCCTCATCGTGGACTTCTGGGCGGACTGGTGCGTGGCCTGCAAGGAGCTCGACCGCCTCGCCTGGGCGGACGGCCGCGTCCGGGCCGCGGCCGCCCGCTTCGTGGCGGTGAAGCTCGACGGCACCGAGGGCGACGACTGGTTCGTGGACCTGGCCGAGCGCTACGGCGTGGTGGGCATGCCCACCGTGCTGTTCGTCGACGCGAAGGGGCGCGAGGTGCCCGAGCGCGTGCAGTCGGCCGTCACCGCCGAGGAGATGCTGGAGCGGCTCGCGGCGGTGGACGGCGCCTGCGACGCCCCGCGGCCGGCCCCGCCTCCCGCGGGGACGATGGCCTGCGTGGCGCGGTGGTGAGCGGGCCGGCCGGGGCGCGGCCGCCCGGCGCGTCTACACGCCCAGGGTCAAGATCGGTCGTCTAGAGCCGGTACCCGCCCAGCACCACCAGCTCCAGCTCCGTCATGCCGCCGCGGAGCGGCGCGTCGCCCGAGCCCACCCGGTAGCCGATGCCGCCGCGGATCCCGAGCGTGACGCGATCGTAGAGGGCCGCCTCGTAGGCCAGCGACGCGCGCGGCCGGAACAGGAAGCCGCCGCCGCCGGCCAGCGTCACCGTCATGGGCAACTCGCCCGACAGGGAGAAGATGCCCCCGCCGCCGCGGATGGAGAGCAGGAGCGACGGCGCCACCTGGACGCCGTGGGCCGCCTGGTTGTCCTCGTAGACGAGCGTGCCCTCGTGGTTGGCGTACCAGAAGATGCCCAGGCGCCCCGCCATGTCGAAGGCGGCGGCCTTCCCCAGGCTGCGGCGGTACCAGCCGCCGATCAGCATCTCGGTGGCGGCCCAGTCGTACTGGAAGAGGAGGCCGAGGTCGTCCTTCGCCGTGATCCCCTGTCCCCAGGCGGCCCCCAGGGCCGGCCACCCGGCCCAGGCGAGCGTGGTCGCCTCGCCGTGGAGCGTGTCGCCCGAGAGGAGCGAGACCAGGGCCGGGCGCGGCGGCGGGGCCGGGGCCCGCGCCGGGGAGGGGGCCCCGGGCGCCTCCGCCGGGGGCAGGTCGGGCGCCTGCGGCGGCGGGCGGGCGGACGTCTCGCCGGGAAGCTCGGCCGGCATGGTGGTCGCCGGCGGCGGCTCGGGCGGGTCGTTCAGCTTGGCCTGTCCGGTGGCCAGCAGGGCGAAGGCAGCGAGGAACGCGACCATGGGTGTGTGCCTCCTTGCGGGAGATTCTATCCCGGAGAAGCCGGTTGACACCCCTCCGAGCCGCGGCTAATCAGGAGGCCCCATCGCCCAGGTGGCGGAACTGGTAGACGCACCAGATTCAGGGTCTGGCGGCCTCAAAACCGTGGAGGTTCGAATCCTCTCCTGGGCACATCCCGGGCCGGTGTGCGCACCACGCACACCGGCCGTTTCGCTTCTCGCGAGCTCTCCGGGGCGGGGCCGGCCGGCCCGGGCACCGGGTCGCGGGCGCCGCGGCCCGGTTGACGTCGCATGCGGGATGCATGATTATGCATCTCCATGAATAGGCCCTCCGCCGCCGTCGTCGGCGCCTCCGGCTACACCGGCCTCGAGCTGACGCGGCTCGCCGCCCGCCACCCGCGCCTCCGGCTCGCGGCGCTCCTCTCCGACCGCTGGGCGGAGGAGCGGGCGGGGGACCGGCTCCCGCTCGAGGGCGACGCGGCCCGGATCGCCTACCGCCCCCTCTCCGAGGCGGAGCGGGTGGACGCCGAGATCGTGTTCCTGGCCACGCCGGCCGAGGTCTCGGCCGACCTCGCCCCGAAGCTGCTGGGGCGGGGCGCGCGGGTGGTGGACCTCTCCGGCGCGTTCCGGCTCGCCGACCCGGCCGCCTACCCGACCTGGTACGGCTTCGCCCACCCCGCGCCCGCGCTCCTCGGCGAGGCGCGCTACGGCCTGCCGGAGCTGGCGCGGGAGAACCTCGCCGGCGCGAGGCTGCTCACGAACCCCGGCTGCTACGCCACCGCCGTGGCGCTGGCGGTCGCGCCGCTGGTGAAGAGCGGTCTCGTCTCGCCGGAGGGCATCGCCGTCACCGGGATGTCCGGCGTCTCCGGCGCCGGGCGGAAGGCCTCGGAGGAATACAGCTTCTGCGAGGTGGACGACGACCTGCGGGCCTACCGGCTCGGCCGCCACCAGCACGTCCCCGAGATCGAGCAGACCGTGGCGCGGTACGCGGGCGCGTGCGGCCGGATCTCGTTCACGCCGGTGCTCGTGCCGCTCCGCCGCGGGATCCTCGTCTCCGCCGTCCTCGTCGCGGAGAAGGTCGCCGGCGCGGAGCTCCCCACCGTTCTCGGTCGCGCGTACGCGGACGAGCCGTTCGTCCGCGTGATGGCGCCGGACCGCGTCCTGGTGAAGGACGTCGTCCACACCAACCGCGCCCACGTCGGCGTGGCGTACGACGCCCGGGCCGCCGTCGCGGTCGCCACCTGCGCCATCGACAACCTCGTGAAGGGCGCGGCCGGGCAGGCCCTCCAGGCGCTGAACGCCGCCATGGGCTGGCCGGAGACGACCGGCCTCGACCTCCTGGGGGGCTGACCGTGAGGATCCCCAGGGGCTTCCGGTACGGCGGGGTGGCGGCGGGGCTCAAGCCCCAGCGGCGCGACCTCGCCCTGGTGGTGTCGGACCACCCGGCCGCGGCGGCGGGGGTCTTCACGGTGAACAAGGCCTGCGCCGCGCCCGTGCTCGACGCCCGCCCGCGCCTGCCGGCGGAGGGCATGCGCGCGGTGATCGCCAACTCGGGCAACGCCAACGCCCTCACCGGGCCGGGCGGCGTGGACGACGTGGGGGTGATCCGCGGCGCGGTGGCGGACGTGCTCGGCATCCAGAAGCGGGCGGTGCTCTGCGCCTCGACCGGCGTCATCGGGGCGAGGCTCCCCACCATGAAGATCCTCTCCGCCCTGCCGGCCCTGGCCGAGCAGCTGGGCGACCACCCGGACCTGGCCGCCGAGGCGATCATGACCACCGACACGCGCCCGAAGATGGCGGCGCGCGAGGTGGTGCTCTCGGGCAAGCAGGCGGTCGTCGCCTGCATCGCCAAGGGGTCGGGCATGCTCGCCCCCCAGCTCGCCACCGCCATCGCCCTCGTCACCACCGACGCCGCCATCACCCCGCGCGCCCTGCAGGACGCGCTGGCCCGGTCGGTGAAGAGCACCGTCAACATGCTGACGGTGGACGGCGACATGTCCACCAACGACACCGTGCTCGCCCTCGCCAACGGCCTCGCCGGGAACCGGCGGATCGAGGGGCCCGGGCCCGACCTGGACGTGTTCGAGACCGCCCTGGCCGACCTCCTCGGCGAGATGGCCCGCGCCATGGCGGCGGACGGAGAGGGCGCCACCAAGCTCCTCGAGGTGGTCGTCGGCGGCGCGCCCTCGGAGGAGGCCGCCCGCGACTGCGCCCGGTCGATCGCCTCGTCGCCGCTGGTGAAGGCGGCCGTGTTCGGCGCCGACCCGAACTGGGGGCGCATCCTCTCCACGGTGGGGGCCCGGGCCGGCTCGCAGGGGTGGCCCATCGACCCGTTCCGGGCCCGGGTGGCCCTGCAGGGCGTGACCGTGTTCCAGGGCGGGGCGCCGGTGGACTTCGACCGCGAGGCGCTCCGGGCCCGGATGCGCGAGACGCGGGTGGACGTGCTGGTGGAGCTGTCCGAGGGCGCCGAGCGGGCGGTGGCCTGGGGCTGCGACCTCTCCTACGACTACGTGAAGATCAACGCCGACTACACCTCGCTCATCGTCCAGCAGCCGGACGGGATGGTGGCCAAGGAGGACAAGGTCGCGAGCTACAGCCCCGCCTTCAAGCGGGCGCTCCTGGTCGAGGCGCTCAAGTACATCGCCGCCTTCTCCGGGCCGATCGCGGTGGTGAAGTACGGCGGCGCCGCCATGGTGAAGGAGAGCCTCAAGGAGGCCTTCGCCGAGGACGTGGCGCTCCTCAAGAAGGTGGGCCTGAAGCCGGTGGTGGTCCACGGCGGCGCGCCGGAGATCACGAAGACCCTGGAGAAGCTGGGCGAGCGGAGCGAGTTCGTGGACGGGCTCCGCGTCACCGACGCGCAGTCCATGCCGGTGGTGGAGATGGTGCTCACCGGCAAGGTGAACCAGGAGCTGGTGGCCCTGCTCAACGCGCGCCGCGCGGCGGCGGTGGGCCTCTCCGGGAAGGACGGGACCCTCCTCCGCGCCCGCAAGGTGGTGCACGAGTCCGGACGCGACCTCGGCCACGTCGGACAGGTGGTGGAGGTGAACCGGAAGTTCCTCGAGATGTTCCTCGAGCAGGGCTACGTGCCGGTCATCTCGCCCATCGGCCTCTCCGAGGAGGGGGAGGGGCTCTCCATCAACGCCGACGAGGTGGCGGCGGCGGTGGCCACCGCCCTGGGCGCGAAGAAGCTCATCTACCTGACCGACGTGCCCGGCATCCTCGAGTCGGCGCCGGACGGACAGCTCGTCCGCCAGCTCACCGCCGCCGACCTCCGCCGCATGATCGACGCCGGCGCCCTCACCGGCGGCATGAAGTGGAAGGCGCAGTCGATCCTGGCGGCGCTGGCGGGCGGCGTGGAGCGCGTGCACGTGCTCGACGGGCGCCAGCCGCACACCATCATCGCCGAGCTCTTCACCGACCGCGGGGTGGGCTCGCTGGTGGCCGCGTCGTGACCGGGGCCGACGCCAGGCGCGAGGCGGTCGCGCGCATCCTCCGGGCGCGCCGGATCGGCACCCAGGAGGAGCTGCTCGACGCCCTCCGGCGGGCGGGCTTCCGGGCCACCCAGGCCACGCTCTCGCGAGACCTCGCCCGCCTGGGCGCCCGGCGCGCCTCCCGGCCCGGCGGGTCGGTGTACGAGCTGCCGGAGGCGGGCCCGGCCGACGAGCTGTCGGCGCTCCGCGGTCTCGTCTCGGGCGTGACGGCGAACGGCTCGCTGGTCGTCATCCGGACGCACCCGGGGAGCGCGCCCGCCATCGCGCGGGCCATCGACCTCGCCCGCCTGCCCGAGGTGCTCGGGACCATCGCCGGGGACGACACGGTCTTCGTGGCGCCCGCCGAGCGGGTCCGCCCGCGCCGGCTGGCGGCGCGCCTCGGCTCGGTGCTCGGGGCGCCTACCCACGGCGACGGCGCGGGAGCGGCGTAGGGGCGCGCCTCGCGGCGCCGCCAGGGCCGCCCGGCCCGGCCGCGCCTCCGACCGCCAAGTCCTCGCGCCGCAGGCGCTTCCGCGAGGCCTC
>DATIUR010000244.1:0-26775 GCA_035466675.1 Anaeromyxobacteraceae bacterium
AACAAGACGAAGACGCGCTCCCTCCCCAACCTGCGCTCCGTGCGCGCGAACCTGGGCGGGACCGTCCGGCACGTCCGGGTCTGCTCGCGCTGCCTCAAGGCCGGCAAGGTGGTGAAGGCCGGGCGCGGCGCACGGACGTCGGCCGCGAGTGCGTGAGCCGGGGGGCTCGCCCGCGGCTCCCGGTCACCGAGGCGCTCGACCCGCGGGGGCGGCGCCTGGGGGAAGGCCTCTCCCCCGGCCGGACCCTCGCCATCCTGCACACCGGCCACCGCGACGCGGTGCGCGCGGTGGGGCGCGCCCTGCCCGCCCTGGCCCGCCTGGCGGAGGCCGCCGCTCGCTCGCTCGCCGAGGGCGGTCGGATCGTCTACGTGGGCGCCGGCACCTCCGGTCGTCTGGCCGCCCTCGACGCCGCCGAGTGCCCACCCACCTTCGGGGTCTCGCCCGCCCGCGTCGTGGCCGTCGTGGCGGGCGGCGCCCGCGCGCTCCGGCGCGCGGTGGAGGGGGCCGAGGACGACGCCGCGGCCGGGGCGGTCGCGCTGCGCCGCCTGCGGCCGGGGCGGCGCGATCTCGTCCTCGGCATCTCCGCGTCGGGCACGACGCCGTTCGTCCTGGCGGCGCTGGGCGAGGCGCGCCGTGCGGGCGCCCGCACCGGGCTCCTCACCTCGAACCCCCGGGCGCGTCCACCGGTCCATTGCCGCGCCGTGCTGGCCACCGGCCCGGAGATGGTGGCCGGCTCCACGCGGCTCAAGGCCGGGGCCGCCGCCAAGATGGCGCTCGGCCTCCTCTCCACCGCCGCCTTCGCGCGCCTGGGCGCGGTCCGCCGGGGCCGCCTCTCCGCGCTGTCGGCGACGAGCGCGAAGCTCCGGCGGCGCGCGGTCGGCACGGTGGCCGAGCTGGGCGGGGTGACGCCGGCCCGGGCCCGGCGGGCGCTCCAGCGGGCCGGCTGGCGCGTGGCGGACGCGCTCGCGGCCCTGCCGCCGGCGCACTAGAATCCGCGGGCGGCGACCGCCCCCGGTCGCCCCGTCCGAGAGGAGCCGCATGAGCGCCCGCCGCACCCCGTTCCCGCGCGTCTTCTGGGTGGCGAACTCCGTCGAGGTCCTCGAGCGGTTCGCCTACTACGGCATCTACATGGGGTTCGGGATCTACCTGACGAGCCTCGGGTACACGCGGGACCAGCTCGGCTGGGTCCAGTCGGTCTTCCTGCTCTTCTCCTACTTCGTCCCGGTGATCTCCGGGACCTTCGCCGACCGGTACGGGTTCAAGAAGGTCCTCGTGGTCTCGTATCTCGCCTACCTGCCGTCCATCCTCCTGCTCACGTTCACGCGATCGTTCTCGGGCATCGCGCTCACGATGCTCTCCATCGGCCTCGCCGCCGGGATCTTCAAGCCGCTCATCGCCGGCACGGTCCGGGCGGTGAGCGACTCGACCAACAAGACGCTGGGCTTCGCCATCTTCTACGCGATGGTGAACGCCGGGGCGACGCTCGGCCCCATCGTGGCGGGCAAGCTGCGGGCCGTGAGCTGGAACCACGCCTTCGCGGCCTCCGCCGTCGCCATCATGGGGATGCTCCTCATCACCCTCCTCTTCTACCGGGAGCCGCCGCGGGCGCTCGAGGGCGAGACCCTGGCCCAGAAGCTCCGGGGGATCGGCGTGGCGCTGTCGGATCTCCGGTTCCTCTCGCTCCTGCTCCTGCTGGGCTTCTTCTTCTGGCTCCCCTTCTGGGCGTTCTTCAACCTGGCCGCCCTGTACGTGGACGGCGCGGTGGACACCGCCCGGCTCTACCAGGCCATGCGGAGCGTGCTGGAGCCCGTCCCCGGCGTCGGGCCGTGGCTCCTCGAGCTGCTCTCGCACGAGGAGGGGGGCGTGCGGCGGGTGCTCGGGGAGAGCATCTCGCACACCGGGTACATCATCGTGGTGTTCCAGCTGCTCGTCTCCCGATACGTCGAGCGCGCCCGGGCCATGACGGCCTTCGTCCTCGGGCTCCTCGTCGCCGCGGCGGGTTTCGTCGTGATCGGGCTGGCCCGGATCTCGGCGCCCTCGCTCGTGTTCCTGGGCATCTTCCTCTTCGCGGTCGGGGAGATGATCACCTCGCCGCGCATCCAGGAGTACATCACCTGGATCGCCCCCAAGGAGAAGGCCGGGCTCTACATGGGGTCGAACTTCCTCGCCACCGCGGTGGGCGCCTTCCTGAGCGGGCCGCTCTACACCTCCCTCGTCTACGACTGGGCCGCCGGGGCCGGGCGCCCGGAGCAGGCCTGGTACGTCCTGGCCGGCCACCTCGTCCTGGCGGCTGCGGTCTTCTTCGGGTTCACGCGCCTGGCCGGCGAGCTCCGGGAGCTCGAGGCGTAGCCCGGCGGCCGGACCCACGGAGCGCGCCATGGCGAAGGGCGAACGGGAGAAGGCGATCGCGGGGGCCGAGCTGGCCCGGGCCCGGACCGGGCTCGCCGCCGCGCGCGGCCGGCGCCGCCTCGACCTGCTGCTCGAGGCCCGGGACCCGGGGGCGCTGGTGCGCGCCCTGCCGGCCGACGAGCTCTACTTCACCATCCGCGACATCGGCCTGGCCGACGCGCACGAGCTCGTCCGGCTCGCCTCGCCCCGCCAGTTCCAGGCCTTCCTCGACCTCGACGCCTGGTCGCTGGATCGGTTCGACCCGGCCCGGGCCCTGGCCTGGTTCCGCGCCGCCCGCGCCGGGCCGCTCGCGGATCCCGGGGCCGCGGCCCGCTGGGCGAGGAAGCTCGCGGCCCTCGACGCCGAGGTGCTCTACCTCGTCCTCCGCTCCTCGGTCCACGTCCACGACCTCGGGGAGGACCCCGACCCGGTGATCCAGTCGGACCGGTTCCTGCGGACCCCGGAGGGCAAGTTCGTGGTGGAGTTCACGGTGGAGGGCGCGGAGTACGCCGCGGTGAAGGGGATGGTGGACGACCTGGTGGCCGAGGATCCGTTCCAGGCCACCCGCCTCCTCTCCGCCCTGCGATGGGAGATGCCGAGCGAGCTGGAGGAGAGCGCCCTTCGCTGGCGGACGGGGCGCCTCGCCGACCTGGGCTTCCCGCCGCTCGAGGAGGCGCTCTCCTGGTTCGCCCGCCCGCCCCCGGGGCCGGCGCTCCCCCCGGGGCGGCCCGAGCGCCCTCCCGGCTTCTTCCTGGCCGAGTTCCGGGGCGGCTCGCTGCTCGATCGCGCCGCCGCGCGCCTCGACCCGGACGACCGCGAGACGGTGGAGGTGCAGGTCCTCGCCGCGGCCAACGCCGTGATCGTGGCGGACGGCCTGGACCCGGGCGATCTCGAGGCACTGCGGGCCCGGATCGAGGGGGCGCGCGCCACCATCGAAAGGGGGCTCGAGCGGCTGGCCGGCCCGGACGAGGAGGCGGCGGCCCGCGTCCTGGCCGGCACGCCGGTGAAGCGGATCTTCCAGGAGGGGTTCGGGCGCGTGCTCGAGCTCTCCTGGCGCGCCGGGCGGATCTTCGAGGAGGGCGGGGCCGGAAGCCGCGAGGCGCCGCTGCTCGACCCGCCGCTCGGCGAGGCCATGGCGGCGCTCTCCTCCCGCCGCCCCCGCTACTTCCCCGGGCTGGCGATGCCGCGGGCGGAATGGGGCACGCCCGCGTCGGCCGCGCACGAGCCCCGCTCCTTCCTCTCCTCCGCCGAGGTCGCCCAGGCCGCGGAGGCCCTCGACCTCTGCGAGGGGCTGGCCGCCCTCGCCCGCCGGCTCGGGGTAGCCCCGGCCCGCACCGAGGGTCCCCTGCCCCCGCGCCTCTCGGCCTGCTACCTCACCGCGCTCGCGAACGAGCGGCTGGGCCAGCCGTTCGCGCCCGAGCCCATCCCGGCCGCGGCGCTGCCGGAGGTGCTCCGGCGCCTCGAGCCGCTCGAGGACTTCCGGCTCGCCGCCGAGGGGGAGCCGGGGCGCCTGCTCCTGGAGCTGGCGCGAAGGCGCCTCGGGGAGCTGGCGCCGGTGCGGGAGGGCGCCGCCGTCCGACCGGAGGTCGTCACCGCCCTGCTCCTGCGGTGAGGCCTAGGCCGCCTCCTCCACGAACGTCGCCTCGCGCGCCCAGGCCAGCGCCTGGTCGATCTGCTCGTCGGAGAGGATTCCCTCCTCCCGCAGCATCCGCACCTCGCCCCGCATGTTGGTGTCGAGCAGGTACGGCCCGTCGGTGTTGATGGTGAACTTGACCCCGTTCGCCCAGAACTTCCCCAGGATCCGGCCCAGCTCGCCGAGCGACGAGACCGCCCGGGTGGCCAGGTTCGAGGTGGGGCAGATCTCGAGCACCGTGCCCCGCTCCCGGAGCAGGTGCATCACCCGCTCGTCCTGGGCGGCGCGGATCCCGTGGCCGATCCGGTGGGGCTCGAGCTCCTCCACCACGGCGCGGACCCCGTCCGCCCCGGTGCCCGCCGTCTCGCCGGTGTGGACCGTGGTCTTGAGCCCGGCCGCGCGGGCCCGCTCGAAGAGCGCCCGGTAGCGCCGCACCTCCTCCGGCCTGAGCTCGATGGCGTCGTTCTCGGTGCCGGCCAGGTCGATCCCGACCACCCCGCGGCGGCGGTACCGGATGGCCTTGTCCACCAGGATCTCGTTCAGGCGCAGGTCGAACTCGCGCGCCAGGCAGAAGATGAGCCCGGCGCGCACGCCGTACTCGAGCACGGCGCGGTCCATCCCCCGCAGGGAGGCGTGGATGATGTGGTCGAGGTCCCGCTCGCCCCCCACGTTGCGCTTCATGGGGTTGAAGCGCAGCTCGATGAGCGAGACGCGCGAGGACCGGTACTCCTTCCCGATCACCTCGTAGACGCTCCGCTCCATCGCCTGCGGCGAGGACTGGATCTTCTCGGTCCACCGGTGCAGGACGGCCAGGTATTCGTCGAGCGAGCGCACCTTCCCCGGCCGCGCCGAGACCAGCTCCTTGAACTCCCAGTAGTCCGAGACCGGCAGCTTCATCCCCTGGTCGTGCGCGATCGACCAGAGGATGTGGGGCGCCACCGCGCCGCCCACGTGGATGTGCAGGTCGACGAGGTCCTTTCTCGTCACGACTGCGCCTCGTCGGGCGAGGCGTCGGCCGGGGCGCCGAGCGAGAGGCCGCACTCCGGGCACTCCGGGGCGGTCCGGGTCGGGACGAAGGCGTGCCCGCAGGCGGGGCAGGCCGCCTCCACGCCCGCGTCGAGGTCGATCCCGGCCTGACCGCGCGCCGCCGCCGCGGCCGCCTCGCCCCCGCCGAGCAGCTCGGCCCAGTCCTTCCCGAGGAGCTCGGCCGCGCGCGGGACCTCCTCCTCCCGCACGTAGAGGTTCCAGAGCGGGTGGTGGACGTCCTCCGGCCGCCCCGGGGGGACCTTCTCCATCGCGGGGGAGAGCCCCTCGGTCTCGAGCATCGCCATCGTCTCCCGCACCGGGGCGAACCCGGAGCGGGTCACGAGCCGGAGGCCCTCGGCCCGGGCGTCGCACGTCACGCACCTCCCCGCCTCGTCGAGCGGGGTGGTGCAGCTCTCGCAGACCCGTGCCATGCGCCCTCCTCTCCCGCGCGTCCGCCGCGCGCCCCCATGATAGCGCCCGGCCCCTCCTCCTGCCGGGGACCCCGGGGGCACCCTGGTGTATGCTGCGCGCCCCATGATCATCGACGGAAAGGCGGTCGCGGCGAAGGTCCGCGGCGAGGTGGCCCAGGCGGTGAAGGACCTGCGGGCGGGGGGCGTGCACCCCGGCCTCACGGTGGTGCGCGTCGGCGACGATCCGGCCTCGGCCATCTACGTGCGCGGCAAGCGGAAGGACTGCGAGGAGGTGGGCATCGCCTCGGTCGAGCACCACCTGCCGGCGGCGGCCTCCCAGCCCGAGCTGATGGCGCTCGTGGCCCGGCTCGACGCCGACCCGTCCGTCCACGGCATCCTGGTCCAGCTCCCGCTCCCCAGGCACCTCGACGAGCGGGCCGTGCTCGACGCCATCGCCCCCCACAAGGACGCCGACGGCTTCCACCCCTTCAACGTGGGGGCCCTCTCCATCGGGATCCCCGGAACGCCCCGCCCCTGCACGCCCGCCGGCGTGATGCGCCTGCTCGACGAGGCCCGGGTCGACCCGAAGGGCAAGCGGGCGCTGGTGGTGGGCCGCTCCAACATCGTGGGCAAGCCCATGGCCGCCATGCTGCTCGAGCGCCACGCCACCGTGACCATCGCCCACTCCCGCACCGCCGATCTGGCCGCCGAGGTGGGCCGCGCCGAGATCCTGGTGGCGGCCATCGGCAAGGCCGAGATGATCCGGGGCGAGTGGATCCGCGAGGGGGCGGTGGTGATCGACGTGGGGATGAACCGGCTCGACGACGGGAAGCTGGTGGGCGACGTGGAGCACGCGGCCGCGGCGCGGCGCGCCTCCGCCATCACGCCGGTGCCCGGCGGCGTCGGCCCCATGACCCGGGCCATGCTGCTCGTGAACACGGTGGCGCTGGCCCGGAGGGCGGCCGGGCGGGCGTGAGGCTCGCAGTGCCGCGCGCTCTCGGAGGTTCGGATGCACCTTCTCCGCCTTGCCCGGCTCACCCTGGCGCTCGCACTCGCCGGGACGGGCAACGTCCCGGCACACGGTCAGGACCGCCCGCCTGCCGCCAGCGCGGCGGAAGTGGCGGCGGTGCGGGAGCCGCCCCTCGAGCTGCGCCGCGACATGGACGGCCCCTTGTTCTCGCTGGGCGGCTTCCGGCGGCTTGCCGTGGGGGTAGGCTGGAACCTGGGCGAGCACAGGGTCGTCGGGCCCCACTTCGCCGCGACGGCGTACGGCGTCGCGCTCGAGTTCTCGGCCCCGGACGTCCTCCTCGGCCGCGCCTACGGCCGCCTGTACGGCGGGTCGGCCGGCCTGCTGCTCGGTCTCTCGGCGTCGGTCTCCACCCGGTCCTCGGAGGTCTTCGCCGGCGTCGGCCCGGAGATCGGCTTCGGCTTCGGGCCCGTCAACCTCCTCTACCGCTACGAGCTCCACCTCGACCCGGAGCTGCGCGGGCACCAGTTCGTGCTCGTGCTCTACGCCGGGCTCCTGGGAGGCTGAGCCGCCAGCGCGAGCCCTGGGCGGTCCGCGGCACCCGCTACCGCACCACCACCGACGGCTCGGGAGCGGATGCCTCGACGTCGGAGCTTCCGATCTCCAGCCGCAGGAGCGAGGCGCGCCTGCTGCCACCGGGCGTTTCGGGCTCGGTGGCGCAGACGACCGTGTAGACGCCGGGAGCGAGCCCGCGCCAGCGACGCCCCCCGTCGCGACGGAAGTCGGGTTCGAGCCCGTTCCGCCTGGCGTGCGCGAGTCCCGCGGCGGTGAGTGCGAGCCCTCCGGCCACGACGTCCAGACGGTAACATTCCTTGCCACCCGAGACCGACAAGCTCGCGCCCCGACTCTCGCGGAAGTCGACCTGCACGACGCCGTCGGCTGGGAGCTCGACCCGGCGCCGGGAGAGGCCGGCGTTGCCCTGGGCGGCTCCCTCTTCCAGGTGGACGCCGTAGACGTCCGCCGGCAACCCCTCGATGGCGAAGCGCCCGTCCTGGCCGGTCGTGCACTCGCGAAACATCGAGAAGCTGCTCGCCGTGACCTCGACGTTGCGAACGGGCTGCCCCTCCGCGTTCCGGACGGATCCCTCGATCCTGCCGCCGGCGCCCAGCGCGACCCTCAGCTCGGCGACGCCGTCCGGAAGCGGCACCATCGCGGGAGCCAGTGACGTGTTCGATACCAGGATGTGGAGCGCGACGCCGGGCACGTCGCCGAAGACGACGGCGCCGTCCGACCCGGTGAACCCTTCCGCGAGCTTCTCCTCGAGCAGCCAACGGCGGTCATGACTCGGCACCCCGATCTCGACCGCGGCCGAGCCTACCGGCCGACCGGACCCCGCCTCGACCACGATCACCTTGAGCGTGCGTCCTCTGGAGAGGCGGACGTCGCCGATGTCGATGTCCTGGCCGTCCACGAAGGCGACCTCCTTCCGGACCGCCGCGAATCCCTCGGCGTCGATCCAGAGCGCCCGTGTGCCGGTGAACCAGATCGGAAGCTCGAAGCGTCCGGTCGCCTCGCGCACCCTCCGGCCGTCCACCCTGAACCTCTCGACCGGTGCCCCGCGCTCGTCCAGCACGCGTCCTCTCAGCGCCGGTTCGCGCTTCAATCGAAGCACCACCTCGGCCTCGCCAGGTCGGACGACCAGGTCGTCGTCCATCGAGACGAAGCCGTCGAGGGTCCACCGGAGCCTGTGCGGATTGGCCCGAAGATGTCGGATCTCGAACCGCCCCGCCGCGTCCGAGATCGCCCCGCCGCCTGCCTCGGGGTAGATGACGTCGCTGTCCCGGTCGATGGGCGGGTCCTCGACCTCGTCCTCGGCGAGCACCTCGACCCCGGCGAGCGCGCGTCCCGTACCCGCCTCGACCGTCCTGCCCGAAATCGTGAGGCCGCCATCGAATCGGAGGTGGACCCTGGTCGGATGGGGCGCGCCGACCGTCGCGTCCGCCGCAACCGTGCGGACGTTCGAGGAGTGGTCGCGGTCCCGGCGCCGGGCGGGGATGATCTGCGCGACGGCGCGGTAGAGCCCGCTCGGCAGCCCGGTGAAGGCGTACCGGCCGTCTGCGTCCGCCTTCGCGTAGAACCGCAGGCTCTCCCCGCCCTCCCGGTGGGGCGTCGTTGCGGTCACGTCGGCGCCTGGCACAGGGGCACCGGTCTCGTCGATCACCACCAGTTCGAGGATCCCACCGCGCGCGAGCGTCACGGTCACGTCACCGGGGGCCGAAGCGTCTACCTCGCCGGGGAGGAAGCCCGGCGCCTTGACGGAGAGAGCGAATCCTCCAGGCGCAGCGTGGCCGACGGCGAAGCGACCGAGCCGATCGGACCTCGCGCGGACGAAGCCGTGGGCGTCCCAGTTTCCGGCGAGGGGGGCGCGCTCGCGGGAGCGCCGGCCCTCGATCTCCGCGTCGGCGATGGGCCTTCCCACGTCGTCCAGGACCGTGCCGCTGAGCTTCGCCGCCCTGAGCAGGGAGAAGCGCGCGCGTGCCACCTCGCCCCGGTCCACCTGGACGAAACGGTGGCCCGGCTTCACGAACTCCTGCCCTGGCTCGAGCCAGACGGAGTACCTGCCCGGCGGAAGGCCCATGACCTCGAATCGACCCTCGGCGTCCGTCGTCGCCTCGGTGCGCACGCGGGTCTCCGGCTCCAGGGCCGCCCGGGCCCCCGCGACCGGCACTCCCGCCTCGTCGCGGACCTCTCCGACCAGAGTTCCTCCCGCCCGCAGCTCGATCGACAGATCCGTGACGTCCGAGCGCACAAGGTCGGCGGTGGCGTAGCCCCCGGCGCTCCCCGAGAAGGCGGCGATGGCGGTCTTCTCGGGCCGGAGGCGACCGAGCACGAACCGCCCGTCCGCGCCGGTCCTCGTGCTCACCGGGCTGCAGCGGACCTCGGTCCGGACCTCGGCCCCGGCAACCGGCTTCCCGTCGAGAACGACCGTCCCCTCGACCCGCCGGGCCGGCCTGAGCACGAGCGCCATGTCTCCCGACGGGGAGGAATCCACGTCGGGGACGCGTCCCGCCGACGAGGAGACGATGAAGTACTCGCCTTGCGGCAGGGGACCGATCTGGAACCGTCCGCCGCCATCGCTGTGCGTGACGAAGAAGCGGCCCTGGAGCCGGTGGACCGCCGCCACCGTGGCGCCGGGGATCGGGGCACCCTCCTCGTCCTCCGTGCTCCCCGCGTACCGAACGCCCGGGCCCAGGACGAGCTCGACCTCGTCGGCCTCGGCGACGTCGGCCGCCATCGCGTGCCCGCGAGGAGACTCTGCCCACACGGCGTACCTGCCACCCGCCAGGCCGGCCACCCGAAACGTGCCGTCAGGTCCGGTGGTGGTGCTCCCGAAGGCCGTCGCCTCGCCCCGCCCTTCGACGAAACCCCAACCGATCGTCTCGTCGACGGGAGCGCAGGGGCACTCGAAGATCGAGGACCCTGGGTCGCTCGGGCAGCGGGCCGACGAGAACGCGCCGCCACCCAGGTCCGAGGTCACGAGAATCGAAGCGCCGGGAACGGGTCCGCTCTCGTCCAGGACGCGACCGCGCAGCACGCCGCTCCCGGACTGGGCGTAGGTCACCGGCGACGCCTGGGGCCAGCGCGGCTGGGTTGCCGGCAGCGTCGCCGGGACGGAGCAACGCCCCGCCACCAGGTACGCGGCCAGGCCGATCCCGGCGAGCGAGGCCACGAGGAGGGTTCCCCGCCGGCGCGTCATGGCCCCAGCCTAGCACCCGCCGTGCGACCCGACACCCATGCCACGCCCTTGCGATGCCGGTCACCGCACCCGGAGCACCGCCCGGTGGCGCACCCGGTTCTCGCGGACGCGCCGCAGGGCCTCGTTCGCCTCGGCGAGGGGGAAGGCCTCCACCACCGGCCGCACGCCGAGCCGGGCGGCCAGGTCGAGCATCTCCACGATCTCGGCCCGCGAGCCGATGAGGCTCCCCGTCACCTTGCGCCGGCGGAACATCAGCAGGTCCGGCCGGATGGGGACCGCGCCGGCGGCCGCCACGAAGGAGAGCGTCCCGCCGGTGGCGAGCGCCGCGAGGAAGGCGTTCCAGTCGAGCGGGGCCGGAGCGGTCGAGAGGAGCACGTCGAGGGGCCGGTCGAGCGGTCCGGGTCGCCCCTCGCGCACCACCACCGCGCGGGCGGCGCCGAGCGCCTCGGCGGCCGCCGCCTTGTCGGGGCTCCCGGTGAAGACCGTGACGCGATCGCCGAGCCTCGCCGCGAACTGCACCGCCAGGTGGCCGAGGCCCCCGAGCCCCACCACGCCCACCTCCCTCCCGCCCCCCGCCCCGGCCGCGCGCAGCGCGGAGTAGACCGTGGCCCCCCCGCACAGGAGCGGCCCCGCCACCTCGGTCGGGATCGCGTCCGGGAGGCGAAAGGCGAACCGGGCGTCCACCACCACGTGCGAGGCGAACCCGCCGTGCCCGTGCCCGATGAGCGAGCGCGCCTCGGCGCAGAGGTTCTCGTCGCCGCGCAGGCAGTCGGTGCAGGCGAGGCAGGCGGACCGCTGCCACCCCACCCCCACCCGCTGGCCGGCGGCCAGGTGGGTCACCTGCGGCCCGACCTCGCGGACGATCCCCACCACCTCGTGGCCCGGCACGAGCGGGTATCGGGACTGCCGCCAGTCGTCGTCGATCATGTGCAGGTCGCTCCGGCACACGCCGCACGCGTGCACCTCGACCAGGCATCCGAAGAGGCCGAGATCGGGCGCGTCGTAGGCGAAGGGCTCGAGCGGTGCGCCCCGAACGGGCGCGGCGAGGGCTTCGATGCGCATCCACCGAGACTAACCGGGGCATCGGTCGGGGCAAGGGCCGCGCCCCGGGGAGGCCATCTCCTCCTCCAGGCTTGCGGACCCGGGCCGCCACCTGTACGAGTGGGGCTCGCCCGCCGCGCCGCCGCCCGGCCGTGCTTGACCGGCAGGTCGGCACCGATAGAATCCGCCCGCTTTTCCGACACCGAGGCCCCCATGCCCCAGCGCACACCCCTCTACGAGAGCCATGTCCGCGCGGGGGCCCGGATGGTCGAGTTCGCCGGCTGGGAGATGCCCGTGCAGTACGCCGGTCTCCTCGACGAGCACGAGGCGGTCCGCACCCGGGTGGGGCTCTTCGACGTCTCGCACATGGGCGAGGTCGTGTTCCGGGGCCCGCGCGCGCTCGAGGCCCTGAACCGGGCCTTCACGAACGACCTCGGCAAGCTGGTGGACGGCCAGGCCCAGTACGGCTGCATCTGCCGCGAGACGGGCGGCATCGTGGACGACGTCGTCATCTACCGGCGCTCGGCCGAGGACCTGCTCGTCTGCGTCAACGCCGGGAACCGCAAGAAGGACTTCGAGTGGCTCGCGGCCCACGCCGGCGGCGCCGAGGTCGCGAACGAGTCGGACGACTGGGCGCAGCTCGCCCTGCAGGGTCCGCTGGCCGCGCAGGTGCTCCAGCGCCTCACCCGCCTGAACCTCTCCCTCCTCAGGCCGTTCCGCTTCGCCAGCAGCGAGGTGGCCGGCCTCGCCTGCACGGTCGCCCGCACCGGCTACACCGGCGAGGACGGCTTCGAGCTCTTCTGCCGCTCGGCGGACGGCCCCCGCCTGTGGGACGCCCTCCTCGAGGCGGGCCGGCCGGAGCGCCTGCAGCCCTGCGGCCTGGGCGCGCGCGACTCGCTCCGGCTGGAGATGGCCTACCGGCTCTACGGGCAGGACATGGACGACCTCACCACGCCCCTCGAGGCCGGTCTGGGCTGGGTGGTGAAGCTCGACAAGGGCGACTTCGTCGGCCGCGAGGCCATGCAGCGCCAGAAGGAGCAGGGCCTCTCCCGCAAGCTGGTGGGGTTCGTCCTCACCGATCCCGGGATCGCGCGCCACGGCTACCCGGTGCTCCAGGAGGGGCGCAAGGTGGGCGAGGTGACGAGCGGGACGCGCTCGCCCTCCCTCCAGATCCCCATCGGCCTCGCCTACGTCCCCCCCGCGCTGGCCGCGGAGGGCTCCACCTTCGCGGTGGAGATCCGCGGGCGGGCCGCCGCCGCCAAGGTCGTGAAGACGCCGTTCTACGTGCGCAAGTGACCCCTGGAGGAGAGCCATGGAATTCCCCGATGACCTCAAGTACACGCGCGAGCACGAGTGGGCCCGGTCCCGGGACGGCAAGATCGTGGTCGGGATCACGGACTTCGCCCAGGACCAGCTCGGCGACGTGGTCTACGTCGAGCTGCCGGACGTCGGGGACGAGGTGAAGAAGGGCGAGTCCTTCGGCGTGGTCGAGTCCACCAAGGCCGTCTCCGAGCTGTTCGCCCCCATCACCGGGAAGGTGGTGGAGGTGAACGACCCGCTCACCGAGGCGCCCGAGGCGATCAACGAGGACCCGTACGAGGAGGGCTGGATGATCGCGGTCGCTCCCTCCGACCCGAAGGAGCTCGCCGAGCTGATGGACGCGAAGGCCTACCGCGCCTTCGTCGAGGAGCAGGAGTAGCCCCGGAGGAAGCCCGTGCGATACCACCCCCACACGCCCGGGGACGTCCGGACGATGCTCGACGTCATCGGAGCGAAGGACGTCGAGGACCTCTTTCGCTCCATCCCCGAGGGCCTCCGGCTGCGGCGGCCCCTCGACGTGCCCCCCGCGGTGGACGAGATCGGCCTGCTGGCCGAGGCGCGGCGGCTCGCCGCGCGGAACGAGGTGGCCCACCCCCCCTTCCTCGGAGCCGGCTGCGCGCCGCACCACGTCCCGCCGGCGGTGGACCAGCTCCTGCTCCGGGGGGAGTTCTTCACCGCCTACACGCCCTACCAGCCGGAGGTCTCGCAGGGGACGCTCACCGCCCTGTTCGAGTGGCAGACCTTCGTCTGCCTCCTGACCGGGCTCGAGGTCTCGAACGCGTCGATGTACGACGGCGCCACCGCCATGGCCGAGGCGGCGCTCATGGCCACGCGCATCACCGAGCGCAGCCGGATCGTGGTCTCGGCGGCGGTGCACCCCGAGCACCGCAAGGTCCTGGCCACCTACCTGCGGGCCTCCCACGACGCCATCGTCACGGTCCCCTTCGGCGACGACGGGCGGACCGACCTCGCCGCCCTGGAGCGGGCGGTGGACGGCGACACCGCCGCGGTCATCCTCGGCTACCCGAACTTCCTCGGGGTGGTGGACGCGCTCCCCGAGGCGGCCGCCGTCGCCCGCAAGGCGGGCGCCGTCACCATCTCCGTCACGCAGGAGGCGGTCGCGCTCGGGCTCCTCCAGGCGCCGGGCGCGCTCGGCGTCGACGTGGCGGTCGGCACCTTCCAGAGCTTCGGCAACGGCATGAGCTTCGGAGGCCCCGCACCCGGCTTCCTGGCGGTGCGCGAGGCGCACGTGCGGCAGATGCCCGGCCGCATCTGCGGCGCCACCGTGGACAAGCACGGCCGCCGCGGCTTCGTCCTCACCCTCTCCACCCGCGAGCAGCACATCCGACGGGAGAAGGCCACCTCCAACATCTGCACGAACTCGGGCCTGACGGCGCTGGCCGCCACCATCCACCTCTCCCTGCTCGGCAAGAAGGGCCTCTCCGAGCTGGCCCGGCTCAACTTCGCCCGGGCCGGCATGCTGCGCGAGGCCATGAAGAGGGCCGGCTTCGGCCTCGCCTTCTCCGGCCCCACCTTCAACGAGATGGCCTTCCAGGTCGGCGACGCGGAGGCGGTGGTGGCCCGCCTGGCCAAGCGGGGCATCGCCGCCGGCCTGCCGCTCTCCCGCATCTACCCGGACGACCCACGGGCCCGGGGCGCGCTCCTGTCGGCCGCCACCGAGGTGCACGCTCCCGAGCTCATCGAGCTCTTCGCGCAGGCGGTGAAGGGGTAGCCATGGCCAATCCGACCGGCTGGAAGCCCAGCATGGAGAAGGAGGCCGGGGGGACCGCCGCCGGGCCCTCCTCCGGCGCGGGAGGCGCCACCCGCGGGCTCGCCTACGAGGAGCCCCTGGTCTTCGAGCAGGGCGCCCCGGGGCGCCGCGGCGTCTCGCTCCCCCCCGCGGGCGGCGACTTCGACCCGGCCCGGGAGATCCCGGCCCCGCTCCTCCGCGGGGAGGTGGACGGGATGCCGGAGCTCTCCGAGCTGGAGGTGGTGCGCCACTTCACCCGCCTCTCGGTGTGGAACCACGGGATCGACACGGGGTTCTATCCGCTCGGGTCGTGCACCATGAAGTACAACCCGAAGTCGAGCGAGGCGCTGGCGCGCCTGCCCGGCTTCGCGAACGCGCACCCGTACCTCCCGCCGGAGATGGCGCAGGGTGCGCTCGAGCTCATGTTCCAGCTCGAGCGGGCCCTCTCCGAGATCGCCGGCTTCGACGCCACCGTGCTCTCGCCCGCCGCCGGCGCCCACGGCGAGCTGTGCGGCGTGATGATGATCCGGGCCTACCACGAGGCCTGCGGCAACCCGCGCAAGAAGGTCCTCATCCCGGACACCGCCCACGGCACCAACCCGGCCACCGCCGCGCTGAACGGCTACCGGACCGTCCAGCTCCAGAGCGGGCCGGACGGCCGGCTCCACCCCGAGACGGTGCGGGCGGCCATGGACGAGGACGTGGCGGCCATCATGATCACGAACCCGAACACGCTGGGCGTGTTCGAGAGCCACATCGCCGAGATCGCCGAGATCGTCCACGCGAAGGGCGGCCTCGTGTACGGCGACGGCGCGAACTTCAACGCCCTGCTGGGCGTGGCGCGCCCCGGCGACATGGGATTCGACGTGATGCAGTACAACCTGCACAAGACCTTCGCCACGCCGCACGGCGGCGGCGGTCCCGGCTCGGGACCCGTGAGCGTGAAGGAGGCCCTGCTCCCCTACATGCCGCTCCCCATCGTGGTGCGGGACGACGACGGGTTCCGTCTCGTCACGGACCCGGCGGAGCGGCCCCAGACCATCGGGAAGCTCCGCGAGTTCTGGGGCAACTTCGGGATGTTCGTGCGGGCCTGGGCGCTCATCCGCGAGTGGGGTCCGGAGGGGCTGCGGGCCACCAGCGAGCTGGCGGTCCTGAACGCCAACTACGTGCGCGCCCGGCTGCGAGGCGTCTACAACCTGCCGTACGAGACCGACTCGCTGCACGAGGTGGTGTTCGACGACAAGCTCCTCAAGGAGACCGGCATCACCACCATGGACGTGGCCAAGCGGCTCATCGACCACGGCTTCCACCCGCCCACCGTCTACTTCCCGCTGGTGGTCCACGGCGCGCTCATGATCGAGCCCACCGAGACCGAGCCGAAGGAGATGCTCGACGCCTTCGTGGAGGCCATGAAGGCCATCGCCGAGGAGGCCCGCACGGACCCGGAGGCGGTGAAGGCCGCCCCCACCCGGCCCGTGCGCGCCCGGCTCGACGAGACGCGCGCCGCCCGCAAGCCCGTCCTGCGCTGGCGGCCGGGGATGAAGGTGGAGTAGCGCCGGTCAGCGGGCCGGGCGCAGCCGGGGGCCGCTCGTCGGTCCGAACCGGTAGGTGAACACCAGCAGGCCCCAGTCGATCTCGCCCTCGCGCACGATGGCCGCAGGCGGGTTCGGGAACGGGGCGGCCGCGCGCACGGCGCGCATGGCCTCCTGGTCGAGGAAGACGAGCCCCGAGCCCTTCACCAGGCGCAGCTCCTTCACGGCTCCGGTCTCGTCGAGCTTGAGGTAGAGCTCGGTCCGCCGGTCCCGCACCGGGTAGAGCGACAGGTCCGGGTCCCGCAGGCTGTAGGCCCTCTCCGGATCCCACTGCTCCCCGATCCCCCGGTTGACGCGGTTGAAGTAGGTCGCGTACTTGAACTCCCGGGCGTTGAGGATGGTGGTCTCGCCCTCCTCCATCCCGTCGAAGGTCCTGGTCGGCCCGCCGGCGATCCGCTCGAGCACCTCGGGGCTCGGCCTCAGCGCATCGTCGAGCGTGCCGGCGCTGCGGAGCGCCCCGTCGGGACTCCCCGGCGCGCCGGGCACGGCCAGCCGCACGCCCTCCCCTTCGAGCCGATCGTGGCCCCGCCGGGCGGGCAGGCCGAGTTCCCCGTCGCTGCCGGGTGCCAGGGCGACCCGCTCCTCTCCCCCCTGGGCCGGAACGGACGGCCGCTCCGCACCGGTTCCGTCCTGACCTACGCGACTCGGCCCAGCGGGCGTGCTCCTCTCGTCGGCGCCCCCGTCCCCGGCGACCCTCTGCGCTCCCGGGGCGACCCTGCCGGACTGCAGCGAGGGAAGGTTGTTCGGGTTCTTCACGTCGGCGAAGCGCGAGACCTGGTTCTTCCTGGCGCGGCTGTCGCGCTCCGACCAGAACGCCTTCTCGTCCGGGTCGGGCTTCTCGCCCGCCCCCGGGGCGTCCGGCGAGATCTCGACCACCTCGCCGGCGCGGACGTCCGGCACCGGCGGCTCTGGCGGAGGCGGAGGCGGGACGGGGCGGGGCGCCTCGCGGGGCTGCCCCTCGATGGCCCGGTTCGCCTCCCAGTCGGAGGCGGTGAGCGGCGCCAGGCCGACCACGTCGAGGGGCCTCTGCAGCGCGCCGGACCCGACGCCGACCGCGGCCAGGCCGGCGAGCAAGGCGGCGTGGAGCGCGAGCGAGAGGACGAGCGCCGCCACCCCGCGCCCGAAGGGGCGCGGCCGCCTCCGCCGTGGCCTCTCCCTGCCCGCCGCCATTTCCCGGAGAATGTAACAGGGATCCGGGCGCTTTCCTGCCCGGCCATCGGCCCCCCACCCGGCCAGGAAGCCGTTGATCTTCCGGGCGAGGGCGGGTAAGCAACGCGCCCCGATGCACCCCGAGCAGCCCACGACGCCGGCGCGGCGGCGCCCGTCCCGCCCCAGGCGGGTCGCCGTGGCGATCGCCGCGGTGGCCGCGGCCTGGGCCGGGCTGCACGCCGCGGCGGATCGACCCGCGCCGCGGGCGTGGGCCCGGGCGCGCATCGAGGCGGCGCTCGAGGAGCGGCTCGGCCCGGTGGACCTCGGGCCGGACGTCCGGATCGACGGCCTCTTCCGCGTCTCCTTCGGCCCGCTCTCCACCCGCCCTTCCCGTCCCGGCGCCTCCCCGGCCCTGCGCGTCGACCGCGTGCGGGTGCGGGCGAGCCTCCCGGCGCTGCTCGCCGGGCGACTGGAGCCGGCCTCCCTCCGGCTCCACGGCGTCCGGATCTCCCCGGCCCACGGGCTCGCCTCGCGCTCGCGGGCCTCCCGCGCTTCGGCCGGCCGCTCCGGGCGAACGGGGTCCTTCCCCACCGTCCACTTCCGGGACCTCGTGCTCGTCCTGCCGGTGGCGGGGCGCCCGGTGGCGGTCGGCCCGCTCGACGGCACCGCCGCGGTATCGCGCGGCGACGGCAGCGACCGCCTCGAGGTCTCGCTCCGGACCCGCGGCGGCGGGCGAGGCGAGGCCGAGATCCTGCGCGGCCCGGACGGCCTGCACGCCCGCCTCGACCTGAGCGGATTCGGCCCGGCCGACCTGCCCGCCGACCTGCTCGAGGGACCGGTGGCGCTCGCCGGGGGGTCTCTCTCGCTCGAGGCCCTGGCGACGGGCCCCCGCGACCTCTCCCGGATCGAGGCGCGCCTCCGCCTCGCCGGCGAGGGCCTCGTGCTCCGCGGGGAGCGGCTGGCCGCGGAGCCGGTGGGGCCCATGGACCTGGAGGCGAGCGGAACGGTGACGCTCGACCACCGGCTGCGGCGCGCCACCCTGCGCGGCGGCGAGGTCACCCTGCTCGGCGCGGTGCGCGCCGAGGTCGAAGGCGAGGCCTCCTTCGGGGCCGACCCGGGCTTCGCGCTCTCGGCGAGGGCCCGGAACGTGGACTACCTGGCCCTGGTGGACGCCCTGCCGCCCGCGCTGGCGCCGCCCACGAAGGCTCCCCGGCCGGCCGGGACGTTCTCCGCCGGCCTGGAGGTCTCGGGGCCCCTCCTCCGCGCGGCCGAGTGGAGCCTCTCGGCCGCACTCGATCTCGGCCGCCTGCGCGAGGCCGCTCGCCGGGCCCCGCCCGTCCCGCTGCGCGCTCCCTTCGTGGCCGGCGTGCCGACGGCCAGGGGCACCGTCGAGATCCGCGTCGGCCCCGACAATCCGGACTTCGTCACGCTGGCGGAGATCCCCGAGCACGTCATCCGGGCGGTCACGACCGGCGAGGATGCCGGCTTCTTCGAACACGCCGGCTTCGACTTCGACGAGCTCCGAAACGCGCTCGCCGCCGGGGCCGAGGGGGGCCGGCGCATGCGGGGCGGCTCCACCATCACCCAGCAGCTCGCCAAGAACCTCTTCCTGACCCGGGAGCGCACGTTGGCCCGCAAGCTGCGGGAGGCGGTCGTCACGGTGGGCCTGGAGGCGACGGTGCCCAAGGCCCGCCTCCTCGAGATCTACCTGAACGTGATCGAGTGGGGGCCGGGCATCCACGGCATCGGCCCCGCGGCCCGCCACTGGTTCGGCAAGGACGCGCGGGACCTCTCGCCGGGCGAGGCGGCCCTCCTCGCCGCGGTCATCCCGAACCCGGTCCGCTACCACGGGATCCTGGCGCGCGGGGAGCCGAGCGCGAGCTGGCGCGACCGGGTGGACGCGCTCCTGCTCAAGATGTCCGAGCAGGGCGTCCTCTCGGAGGACCAGCTCCTCGAGGCGCTCGGCCGGCCCATCGTCTTCGCCCGCGGCTGACGCCGGCGCCCCGGCCCGGCGGCTCCGGGCCGGCCGGGGGCCAGGCGCCGCAGGGCCGCTGCGGGATCGCTACTTGTCGCGGTAGGTGATCCGCCCCCGCGTCAGGTCGTACGGCGACAGCTCGAGCTTCACGCGGTCGCCCGGGATGATGCGGATGTGGAACTTCTTCATCTTGCCCGAGGCGTACGCGAGCACGGTCGGCCCCTGATCGACCTTGACTCGGTACATGCCGCCGGCCAGCGCCTCCTCGACCGTCCCCTGCACCTCGATGCCGGCTTCCTTCTCGCTCATCGCTCTCCTTGCGGGTTCCGCTCCGAAGCGCGAGCGGCCCCGGAGGACCGAGGCCGCTCGAACGACCACCACCGGGGTCCCTAGGGCCGCCGGACGTTCGCCGCCTGGAGCCCCTTCGGGCCCTGGGTGACGTCGAACTCGACCCGCTCCCCCTCCTTCAGGGTGCGGAAGCCGTCCATCTGGATGGCGCTGTGATGGACGAAGACGTCCTCACCGCCCTCCTGCGAGATGAAACCGTAGCCCTTCGCGTCGTTGAACCACTTCACGGTACCGATCGCCATCGCTTCACGCTTCCTTCTCTGCCTTGCAGTTCCGCCGCGGACCGACCGCCGGGCCACGGAGCCGGGGGTCACGGGGCCCCGACCTGGGCGCGGAATATCCCCGAATTCGCGCGGACCCGTCAAGGCATCCCGACCGCCGGCCCCCCGGGTCCGCGTGTCCGGGGAGGTTCCGGCCGCTTCACCCGCCGAGAGCGGCGGCGAGCGCGCGAGCCCGGTCGCCCACGCCCTCGCCCGCGTCGGCCAGGTCCACCAGGGCGACCCGTGCCTCGTCGCGGTCCTCCGGGAAGACGAGCAGGCTCTCGGCGCGCGCGAGCCGGGCCGCCGGGTCCCGCGGGGCGAGGTGCACCGCCACCTCGGCGCAGAAGCGGGCGGCCAGCCCCTGCCCGAGCCTGCGGTGCGCGGTGGAGAGCAGCGCCCAGGCGCCGGCGTCGCGGTGGTTCGTCACCACCAGGCCCTCGAGGATGGTCCGGGCCGACTCGAGCCGTCCCGCCTCCATCTCCCGCTCGGCCATCTCGGCCAGGGCCTCGCCCATCTCCGCGGGGAACCCCTGGATCTCGGCCAGGGTCTCGCCCCGCTCCATCCGCTCGAAGAGGTCCATGGTCTCCTCCTTCACCGGATGTTGTTGATGGCGGACATGCGCATCTCGTGGAACGTCCGCAGCATGTTCGAGACCAGGGACACCATCTCCTTCTGCTTCTCGAGCACGTTCTGCAGCTCCATCATCTTGACCCGCTCCTCGGACGAGTCCATGCCCGACGAGCTCGACTTCGACGTGGAGGCGCTCGACGTCCCGCCGCCCTCGCCCGAGGCACCGCCCGACCCGGAGGTCGAGGCGTCGGCCAGGGAGCCCAGCAGCTCGCCCGCCAGCTGCCCGATGGCGGGCCCGGCCTTGAGCAGGAGCGGCGCCAGCGCCGGGAACCCGAGCGCCGAGGCGCCCGCCGCCAGCACCGGCCCGGCCACCTGCTTGAGGAGGTCTCCCAGCGGCTTCTTGACGAGGGACGCGATGGTCTTGCCGAGCGCTGCGAACGGCCCCTTCTTCGAGGACTTCTTCGACGACGAGCTCGAGGACGCGTTCTTGGCGTCCTTCGGGGCGAGCTCCTCCATGCGCCTGCGGATGTCCTCGTCGAGCTTCTTCGCCATCGCGATCATGAAGCGCATGATCTTCTGCTCGAGCGTGAGCTTGGGGTCCCGCAGGAAGGCGAAGTCGTCCTTGGCGGTGGCCTTGGCGTAGCCGGCCGTGGTGGTCTTCTTGGTGGCGGAGCCGCTCTTCTTGCGGGCCGCGACCGGGGTCCGGCCCGACGCCGCGGGGGGGCCGCCGGCGGGGGCGATGCCGTCCTCGGCGCGGACGAGGGTGGCGCGGGGGGAGCGCAGCGGCCCCTCCGGCGTGGGATCGGCGGCCTGCGGCGGGACGGCCGGGCCGGAGATTGGGTTCGTCTGGAGCATGGGTTCCTCTCGCTGGGTTGGTTGCCTCGGAGCGCGGGGAAGCTCCCCGCGTGCCAGCGGGATGTCCCGCGATGTCGCGCGCTTGGCCGGGCGCGCCGGGCCGGCGCAGGGCCGTCGGTCCGCGTGGCGTCCCTTTGACGCGCGGGCCGAACGCCGCCAAGATCCGGGCCGGATGCGCTACCTCGGCGTCGATCTCGGGCGCGCCCGCATCGGCCTCGCCCTGGCCGACGACGTGCTCGGGACGGCGCGGGCGCACCGGACGCTCCGGCGGCGCGGGCTGGCGCAGGACCTGGCCGCCATCGCCCGGATCGCCGGCGAATACGAGGTCTCCCTGGCCGTGCTCGGGCTCCCCCTCAACATGGACGGCAGCGAGGGCCCGAGCGCGCGGCTCGCCCGCGGCTTCGCGCCCCGGCTGGAGGAGGCGCTGCGCGTGCCGGTGGAGCTGTTCGACGAGCGCCTCTCCACCTTCGAGGCGGAGTCCCGGTTGCGCGAGCGGGGCCTTTCGCCCCAGGATCGACGGGCGGTGGTGGACGCGGAGGCCGCGGCGGTGATCCTGCAGGGCTGGCTCGACCGGAGGGCGGGGCGATCATGAGGCGCGCCCTCGGCCTCCTGCTCCTTCTCGCGCTGGCCGGCGCCGGCGCGGCCGCCTGGATCGCCTGGCGCCAGGTGGCCGCGTTCCGCGCGGCGCCCTTCGGGTCGGCCGAGGAGAAGGTGGTGGTGGTTCCTCCCGGCGCCTCGGGGCGGGCGGTGGTGCGGGCCCTGGCCGGAGCGGGCGTCGTCGCCGACGAGCGGCTCGGATGGTGGACGGTGCGGTGGCTCCGGCGGGATCCCCGCCCCTTCCGCGCGGGCGAGTACGCCTTCCAGGGCCCGCTGCGGCCGGACGAGGTGCTCGAGCGCATCCACCGGGGCGAGGTGAAGCTCCACCGCTTCACCGTGCCGGAGGGGCTCCGCGCCGACGAGATCGCGCAGGTGGTGGAGCGGAGCGGGCTCGCCCGGGCGAACGAGTTCCTGGCGGTGGTGCGCGACCCGGAGGCGGCCCGCGCCCTGGGCTCGCCCTTCCCGGGACTGGAAGGGCTCCTCTACCCCGACACCTACGCCTTCGCGCGCGGCGTCGGCCCGGCCGCCATCGCCGAGGCGATGGTGCGCCGCTACCGCGAGGAGTGGGCCCGCGCCGACGCGGAGCGCAAGAGCGGGGTCGCGCTCTCCGAGGCCGAGGCGGTGGTGCTCGCCTCCATCATCGAGAAGGAGACCGGGCGCCCGGACGAGCGGGCCCGGATCAGCTGCGTCTTCCACAACCGCCTGCGGATGGGGATGCGCCTGCAGACCGACCCGACCGTGCTCTACGCCAAGATGCTCCGGACGGGTGCCTGGTCGAGGAACATCACGCGCCAGGACCTGGCCGTACCCCACCCGTACAACACCTACACCACGGCCGGCCTGCCGCCCGGCCCCATCGCCAGCCCGGGGGCGGCGGCGCTCCGGGCCGCGGTGGCCCCGGAGGAATGCGGGGACCTCTACTTCGTGTCGCGAAACGACGGTTCCCACGTCTTCTGCCCGGACCTGGCCTGCCACGCCGCCGCCGTGCGCACGCACCAGGTCGAGTTCTTCCGGGCGCGGCGCCGGGGGGCGGGCGGGTCCCGGTGAGCGGGGTCCCGCGCCGCGTCGAGGGAGCGCCGACCCTCCCCCTCTCGGCGGAGCGGGCGCGCCGCCGCCCGCCGCGCGGCCGGCCGGTTCATGGCAACGCGTCGCCGGTACCGTTACCATGGTGGACGGTCGGCCCCTTCGGCCGGCGTCAGAGGTCGAGAGATGGGTGAGACTCGCGAGGCGACGGGCAAGGGCTGGCTGACGCGGATCGCGTCGCTCCAGGATCGGCAGGGATACTCGGACCAGCACTGGGAGGGGTCCTTCGAGGACTACCTCCAGATCGTCCGGCACAACCCCAAGGTCACGCGGACGGCCTTCCAGCGCGTCTACGACATGATCCTGTCGCACGGGAAGACCGAGTACCTCGACAACAAGAAGAAGCTGGTCCGCTACAACTTCTTCACCGACCCGGACTTCGGCGGGAAGGACGCCATCTACGGGCTCGACATCCCGCTCATGAAGCTGGTGAACGTCTTCAAGAGCGCGGCCCAGGGGTACGGCACCGAGAAGCGGGTGATCCTGCTTCACGGGCCGGTGGGGTCGTCCAAGTCCACCATCGCCCGGCTCCTCAAGAAGGGGCTCGAGGCCTACTCGAAGACCGCGGAGGGGGCCCTCTACACCTTCGTCTGGGACGTGGAGCGGACCAACGCCGACGGGCAGAGGCGTCGCGAGCTGATGCCCTGCCCCATGCACGAGGAGCCGCTCCACCTCGTCCCGCAGGAGTGGCGGCCGGGCGTCTACGCCGAGCTGTGCCCGCCGGAGTCGGGCTACGCCGTCCCCGACACCGGCGACCTCTGCCCGGCCTGCCGCCACCTGTTCCGCGAGCTCATGACCGAGTACAAGGGCGACTGGGAGCGGGTGATGGGGCACGTGCGCGTGCGCCGGCTCATCCTCTCGGAGAAGGACCGCATCGGCATCGGCACCTTCCAGCCCAAGGACGAGAAGAACCAGGACTCGACGGAGCTGACCGGCGACATCAACTACCGCAAGATCGCCGAGTACGGCTCCGACTCCGACCCGCGAGCCTTCAACTTCGACGGCGAGTTCAACATCTCCAACCGCGGCATCATCGAGTTCGTGGAGATCCTGAAGCTCGACGTGGCGTTCCTCTACGACCTGCTCGGCGCCACCCAGGAGCACAAGATCAAGCCGAAGAAGTTCCCCCAGACCGACATCGACGAGGTCATCGTCGGGCACACCAACGAGCCCGAGTACCGGAAGCTCCAGTCGAACGAGTTCATGGAGGCGCTGCGGGACCGGACCGTCAAGATCGACATCCCCTACATCACCCGGCTGGACGAGGAGGTGAAGATCTACGAGCGCGACTACAACGCGCACAAGATCCGGGGGAAGCACATCGCGCCGCACACCCTGGAGATGGCCGCCATGTGGGCGGTGCTGACCCGGCTCGAGGAGCCGAAGAAGCACAACCTCACGCTCGTCCAGAAGCTCAAGCTCTACAACGGGAAGACGCTCCCGAACTTCACCGAGGACAACATCAAGGAGCTGCGCAAGGAGGCGGCGCGCGAGGGCATGGAGGGGATCAGCCCGCGCTACGTGCAGGACAAGATCTCGAACGCGCTCGTCTCCGACAAGGGCGAGGGGTGCGTGAACCCCTTCATGGTCCTGAACGAGCTGGAGGCCGGCCTGCGGCAGCACTCCCTCATCTCCTCGGAGGACCAGCGCAAGGTGTTCCGCGACCTGCTCGGCGAGGTGAAGCGCGAGTACGAGGATTCGGTGAAGAACGAGGTGCAGCGGGCCATCAGCGCCGACGAGGACGCCATCACCAAGCTGTGCGCCAACTACATCGACAACATCAAGGCGTACACGCAGAAGGAGCGCGTCCGGAACAAGTACACCGGCCAGTACGAGGAGCCGGACGAGCGGCTGATGCGCTCCATCGAGGAGAAGATCGACATCGCCGAGAGCCGCAAGGACGACTTCCGCCGCGAGATCATGAACTACATCGGCGCGCTCGCCATCGAGGGGAAGACCTTCAACTACCGGACCAACGAGCGGCTCCACAAGGCGCTCGAGCTGAAGCTGTTCGAGGACCAGAAGGACTCGATCAAGCTCAAGAACCTGGTGGCGTCGGTGGTCGACCGCGAGACGCAGGAGAAGATCGACGTGGTGAAGCAGCGGCTCATCAAGAGCCACGGCTACTGCGAGATCTGCTCCACCGACGTCCTGAACTTCGTCGCCTCGATCTTCGCCCGAGGGGACGCCAAGGACTAGCGTGTCCCTGAAGATCAAGCAGGATCACGCCCGCTTCCGCGACATCGTCCGCGGGCGGATCAAGCAGAACCTCAAGAAGTACGTCCAGAAGGGGGAGATGCTGGGGCGCAAGGGCAAGGACGTCGTCAGCATCCCGGTCCCGACCATCGACATCCCCCACTTCCGGTTCGGCGAGAGGTCCCAGGGCGGGGTCGGCCAGGGCGACGGCGAGCCGGGCGATCCCCTCTCGCAGCAGGAGGCCGATGGCCCGGGCAAGGCCGGCCAGGGCGAGGGGCAGCACATCCTCGAGGTGGACGTCTCGCTCGACGAGCTGGCCGACATCCTGGGCGAGGAGCTGGCCCTCCCCCGCATCGAGCCGCGGGGCAAGGACCGCATCGTCGCCACCCGGCTCAAGTACACGGGGATCTCCCCCTCCGGCCCCGAGTCGCTGCGCCACTTCAAGCGGACCTACAAGCAGGCGCTCCGGCGCCAGATCGCGAGCGGCTCGTACAACTGGCGCAAGCCGGTGATCGTCCCGTACCGGGAGGACCGCCGCTACCGGACCTGGAAGCAGGTGCCCATCCCGGAGACGAACGCGGTCGTCATCTACATGATGGACGTCTCCGGCTCGATGGGAGACGAGCAGAAGGAGATCGTCCGCATCGAGTCCTTCTGGATCGACACCTGGCTGCGCCGCCACTACAAGGGGCTCGAGACGCGCTTCGTCATCCACGACGCGGTGGCGCGCGAGGTGGACCGCGACACCTTCTTCCACACGCGCGAGTCGGGCGGGACGATGATCTCCTCCGCCTACAAGCTCGCGCTCGAGATGATCGAGTCGGACTACCCGTCCTCCTCCTGGAACGTCTACCCCTTCCACTTCTCCGACGGCGACAACTGGAGCGCGGACGACACCAAGCTCTGCGTGCAGATGCTCCAGGAGAAGATCCTCCCGGCGGTGAACCTGTTCGCCTACGGGCAGGTGGAGAGCCCCTACGGTTCCGGGCAGTTCATCAAGGACCTGAAGGAGGCCTTCGGCTCGCGAGAGAACGTGGCGCTCTCGGAGATCGCCGACAAGGACGCCATCTACGCCTCCATCAAGACGTTCCTGGGCTCGGGCAGGTAGCCCCCATGGACAAGCACACCCAGCTGCCCGCCCGCCTGCACGACATCCGCCAGCGCATCGAGGGGTACGCGCGCGGGTACGGCCTCGACTTCTTCGACACGGTCTTCGAGGTCCTCAAGTTCGACGAGATCAACATGGTGGCCGCCTACGGCGGCTTCCCGAACCGCTACCCGCACTGGCGCTTCGGGATGGAGTACGAGCGCCTCTCCAAGGGGTACGAGTACGGCCTCTCCAAGATCTACGAGATGGTCGTGAACAACGACCCCTCCTACGCGTACCTGCTCGAGTCGAACGCGGACGTCGACCAGAAGCTGGTGATGGCCCACGTCTTCGGCCACGTGGACTTCTTCAAGAACAACTTCATGTTCCGGCACACCAACCGGAAGATGATGGACCAGATGGCGAACCACGCCACGCGGGTGCGCCGCTACCAGGACAAGCTGGGCGTGGAGATGGTCGAGGACGTCATCGACCGCTGCCTCTCCCTCGAGAACCTGATCGACTACCAGGCGCCCTACGTGAAGCGGCGGGCCGACCGGAGCGCGCGGGACGAGGAGCCGGAGCGGAAGGTGGCCGTCGGGTTCAAGACCGAGCGCGAGTACATGCGGGAGTACATCAACCCCACCTCCTTCCTGCAGGCGCAGCAGAAGCGGCTCGACGACGAGGCCGCCAGGAAGAAGAAGCTGCCCGAGCGGCCGGAGCGCGACGTGCTGCTCTTCCTGCTGGAGAACGCCCCGCTGGAGCGGTGGG
>DATIUR010000245.1:0-10761 GCA_035466675.1 Anaeromyxobacteraceae bacterium
CAACGAGCCCACCGCGGCGGCGCTGGCCTACGGCTTCAACCGGGGGCTCGACCAGAAGATCCTGGTCTACGACCTGGGCGGCGGCACCGTCGACGTCTCGGTGCTGCAGCTCCAGAACAACGTCTTCGAGGTGCTGGCCACCGGGGGCGACACCTTCCTCGGCGGCGTGGACTTCGACAACCGCATCATCGACTTCGTCCTGGAGGACTTCTGGAAGGCGCACCGCATCGACCTGGCCGGGAATCCCATCGCCATGCAGCGGGTCAAGAACGGCGCCGAGGCGGCCAAGATCGACCTGTCCCTCATCCCCAACGTGGTGATCGACCTGCCCTTCATCGAGGAGAAGAAGGGGAAGCCGCTCGACGTCCGGGTCCAGCTCTCCCGCCAGCAGCTCAACGACCTCACCCGGGACCTGGTGGACCGCACCTTCGAGATCTGCGACCAGGTGCTGGGCGAGAAGGGGATCCACCCGCGGGACATCGACGAGATCATCCTGGTGGGCGGGCAGAGCCGCATGCCGCTCGTGCAGCAGAGGATCCAGGAGCACTTCGGCAAGGCGGCGCGCAAGGGCGTCCACCCGGACGAGTGCGTGGCGCTGGGCGCCGCCCTGCTGGGCGATTCGCTCGACACCATCGACTCGGTGACGCTGGTGGACGTCCTCTCCATGCCCATCGGCATCGCCACGCCCGCCAACCACTTCCGCAAGATCCTCGACAAGAACACCGCCATCCCCGCCACCCGCTCCTTCCGGCTGCCGCCGCCGCGCGAGCCGGGACAGCCCATCGAGATCGACATCTACCAGGGGGAGTCGGACCAGATCGTGGACGACGAGTTCCTCGGGTCGATCCGGCTCCCCGCCGCCGCCACCGGGCGGCGCATCGACTTCAAGCTCTCGGAGGAGTGCCTGCTCAAGGTGAGCTTCGACGACCCGGAGAAGGGGATGACGGAGCTGGGGCTCGCCACGCGCGACACGCCGGAGGCCCTGAAGCGGGCCCTGGCCGAGGACGCGCGCCAGCGGGCCGAGGCGGCCGGCGCGGAGGCGGCGGCGTCCGGAGGCGAGCGCCGGGGCGGCATCTTCGGGTGGCTGAAGCGGAGCTGACGTGCGCTTCGCCTCGAGGGAGTGGCTCGCCGCCGTGGTGGCGGAGCTGAACCGGCAGCCCGACCTGGCCGAGGCGCTCGCGGGGCTGGGCCGTGACGCGGCGCTGGTGGTGGAGGCCGACGGCGGCTGGCCCGTCGCCACGGCGGTCTACGGCGAGCAGCGCGGCGGTCGGATCGCGACCGTCCGGGTCCTGGCCGACGAGGACGACATCCTCGAGATCGAGCCCGCCTACGTCCTGCGCGCGCCCTACCGCGTCTGGCGGGAGCTGCTCCGGGGAGGGGACCCGGTGCGGGCCGCCCTGTCCGGGCAGGTGCGGGTGGAGGGGGATCTGGAGGCGCTCGTCCGGCGGGTGGGGTACCGTCGCCTGGTGGACGGGGCGCTCGCGGCGGTGCCGACGGAGTTCCCCCCGGAGGGAGGCGGGTAGGCATGGCGGACGACCGGAAGGGCTTGCTCGGCGCGCTTCTCGAGACGGGCGCGCGCGTCGCCGCGTCGGCCGCCGGACGGGTGCTCGCCGATCCGCGCGGCCAGGAGGCGGTGGCGCGGGCGGTGGGCCTGGCCCAGCGGGCCAAGCGCCGGGCCGAGGAGGTCCAGGCGCGAGTGCTGCGCGCGGCCGGCATCCCCGGGCGGGAAGACGTGCAGGACCTGGCGAAGCAGCTCGCCCGCATCAAGCGCAAGGCGCGGGAGCTGGCCGAGGCGGTGGAGGCCGGGAGGCCCGGCGCGCGCGCCGGGACGGCGGCGGCGGCGGAGAGGGAGCCGGCCGATCCGCTGGAGCGGGAAGGGGGCGAAGGGGGGCGATCTCGTTGACACCCCCCGGGTCGGGCGGCATACTCCGCGGCCTCGCAGCGCAGGGCGCTTAGCTCAGCGGTAGAGCACCGTCTTCACACGGCGGGGGTCGCTGGTTCGAAACCAGCAGCGCCCACTGGGGAGGGGGTCGGCGGAGACGCCGGCCCCCTGGTTCTTTCCCTCTCGGTACCGGGAAGTCGTCGCCGCGGCGGGGCCCTCGGAGTCGAAATCCGGGTCGACACCGCCCGTACACAGGACATGCGGTCGGTCGTGAAGGCGTTCCGGGCGCTCGCGGTCCTCGTCGGCGTGGTGGTCGTGTACATCGTCTTGGGCCTCGTGGCGTATCGCCACGCGCTCTCGCACCTCTTGCTCGTCGCGCTCGTCGTCCTTCCGGTCTGGTCCTGGCAAGGACGCGCGTTCCGTCGCCGGTGCGCCGCCTTCGCGGTGGCGGCGTGCCTCATCGCAGCCAGCCCGCTCGACATCGTCTTCGCTTCCGAGCGTGGTCGAGGCATCCGGGTAGCGGAGGCCAGCTACGGCTGGGCTTGCTCATCGGAAGCCTGCTACGGCTGCACTCCGCCCGTACACCGAGCGAGGTGGGCGGTCGTGGTCGCGCTCTGGTGACCTGCTTCGCGAGGGCGGCTGCCTATGTGCGACCGCTCGGGTCTGCGCGACCGTCGCTGCCCGGCGGGATCTCGAGGAACCCGCGCACGATCCAGCCGATGGTGCCGCTGACGGTGGAGAGCAAGAGCACTCCCGTCACGGCCACCACGGCCGCCGGCAGCGGGTGAGATCCCTGCACGAACGCCGCGCCCCCCACGCAGGTGACCCACACGACCTGGAGGACGCGGACGATGCGGCGACATCCCAGGAACAGGTTGATCCGCGTGGCGACCTCCCGCGACGGCAGCCGTGAACGTGAGCCTACCTCACAGGGTGCGCTGGGGCGCAAGAGCGAAAGCGCGTGCCCCGAGGTCCTCGCTCGCGAGCAGGCCCCATTCTTACTCGCACTCCGGGTGCGAGCGCCGAGGAGATCCTGGAGGCCGGCCTCGACCTCGTCCCGGACCGGAACAGGCGGCGCGCTCGATGCGGCGCGCCGGCCTCCGCCGCGCTAAGCTCTCCTCCCGGTGAGCCCGCCCCACGCCATCCTCTTCGACCTCGACGGCATGCTCGTCGACACGGTCCCCTTCATCCTGGCCTCGGTCCGCCACGCCTTCGAGGGGTACGGCTCGGCCCCGACCGACGCCGAGTGGATCGCCGGGATCGGGACGCCGCTGCGCGCGCAGCTGGGCGAGTTCGTGCGGCGGCCCGAAGACGTCGAGCCGCTCCTGCAGCGCTACCGGACCTTCTGGATCGACAACCACGACCGCATGACCCGCCCGTTCCCCGGGGCCCGCGAGACGGTGCTCGCCCTCCGGGAGGCCGGCCACCCCATCGGCATCGTCACCGCCAAGACCGAGGAGGGGGCCCGGCGCACGCTCCGCCACGTGGGGCTCCTCGACGCGGTGGACGCCATGGTGGGGGCCGACACCTGCCCGCGGTCGAAGCCCGATCCCATGCCGGTCCAGGTCGCCCTGGAGCGGCTGGGCCGGGCCCCCTCCGAGGCGGTCTTCGTGGGGGACTCGCCGCACGACGTCGCCGCGGGGAACGCCGCCGGCGCGCTGACGGTGGCGGCGCTGTGGGGCGCCTGCGACCGCGAGTGCCTGGCCCGGGCTGGCCCGGCGCACTACCTGGACGAGATCGCGGCGCTGCCGGGGCTGCTCGCCGGCCTGGGGCGCGCGGGAGCCGCCACGGGGAGGTGACGGCGGCCGCGACCGCCGTGCTACAAGGAGCCTCCATGCGCGTCGCCTACCTGGGCCCGCCGGGCACGTTCAGCGAGGAGGCCGTGGCGCGCTGCGACCTCGCCCGCGGCGCCGCCGCCCTGCCCATGGCCTCCATCGCCGACGCCTACGACGCGGTCTTCAAGGGCGAGGTCGAGACCGCGCTCCTCCCCATCGAGAACTCGCTCGAGGGGAGCGTCGGCACGACGCTGGACCTGCTCGTGCACCACCCCGGCCCGCTCATCCGCCGCGAGGTGCTGCTGCAGGTGCGCCAGCACCTCCTGGCCCGGCCGGGCACCCGCCTCGAGGACGTGCGGCGCGTCCTCTCCCACCCGCAGCCCTTCGGGCAGTGCGCCCGGTTCCTGCGCGCCCGCCTGCCCGGGGCGTCGCTCGAGCCCACGCAGTCCACGGCGGACGCCGCGCGCAAGGTGGCCGCCGGCGAGCCGGAGGCCGCCGCCATCGGCTCGCGCGCGGCGGCCGGTCACTACGGCCTGGCCCTGCTGGCCGAGTCGATCCAGGACCACGACGAGAACGTCACGCGCTTCGTCCTGCTCGCGCGCACCGACGAGGAGCCGACCGGGAGCGATCGCACCAGCATCGCCTTCACCCTCGACCGCGATCGCCCGGGCGGCCTGTGGGAGGTGCTGGGCGAGTTCGCCCGGCGCGGGCTCAACCTCTCCAAGGTCGAGAGCCGCCCCATCAAGCGCGCGGTCGGGCACTACGTCTTCTTCCTCGACTTCGAGGGGCACCGGGCCGATCCGGCCGGCGCGGAGGCGCTCGAGGCGGTGCGCGGGCGGGTGCACCGGCTGCACCTGCTCGGCTCCTACCCCCGGGCCGACCCTTCGGCGTGACGTACTCATGGTGAGGGTCGCCGAGCCCCCTGGGTCGGTGACGACCACCCGATCCCGGGGCCCGGTGTCCCCCGAACTGGCCGGCAGGCTGGCCGGGGGCGGCTCGGGCGCGAGCCGGAATTTCGCTCCGAGCGAAGGAGAAGGGCCTCACACCCGGGGTGCAGACGGCCCCTGGAACATGGTACGGAAGTTTCACTGCAGGCGTGGAGATGCTCCCGGGGAACGCCCACGCTGTCGCCTCGCCCCCCACATCTCCCGACCCGATCCTCCTCGGGGAGGACCTGGTGAGGGTCCGGGCGGGCGCCTGGCGGCTCCTCGTGCCCATGCGCTTCGTGGAGCGGATCCACGGCGCGGCCCTGCCGGCCGCCCGGCCCTCGGGCGGCGCGCCCGCCGCTCCGGTGGTGGCGGTCGGCCCGGAGGAGCTCCTCCCCGTCGTCTTCGCCGAGGCCCTGCTCGGCGCGGCCGAGGTGAGGCTCTCCGCCGCCCAGCAGATGGTCCAGCTGGGCGAGCGCGGACGGCGCGCGCTGCTGTGGGTGGACGCCGTCGAGGACGTGGTCGGGCACGCGCCGCGCCAGGCCCCGCCCGAGGGTCCGGGGCCGGACGGCCTGGTGGCGTGCTGGTCGGGCGACTCGCTCCCCCTGGCCGTGATCGACGTCCCCCGCCTGCTCGAACTCGCCTCCGGGCCGCCGGAGCGGAAGGAAGCGCCATGACCCGGATCCTGCTCGTCGACGACAGCCGCGTGACCCGCGAGCTCATGAAGGTCTACCTGATCGCGAAGGGCGTGGAGCTGCTCGAGGCCGCCGACGGCGCCGAGGCCCTCGAGGTGGCCCGCGGCCAGCGCCCCGACCTCGTCCTGGCCGACCTGCGCATGCCGAAGCTGGACGGCGCCGCGCTCTGCAAGGCCCTGGGGGCGGACCTGCGCACGCGCGGGATCCCGGTCCTCATCCTGACGAGCAACACCGACGAGTCGACCGCGGCCCGCTGCCGGGCGGCTGGCGCCCGCGAGGTGCTGCGCAAGCCCATCCAGCCGCAGCCGCTCCTCGAGGCCCTGGGCCGCCACCTTCCCTCGTTCACCCCGTCCCCCGCACGCTCATGAGCCAGATCGCCCCCGACCTCTCGGCCGAGTTCCCCGCCCTCCGGCGCCGCGTCGTCTCCCGCATCTACGTCACCGCCATCCCGAGCGCGATGGTGGCCGCCTACGTCTTCAGCCTCATCATCGGGCTCGATGGCGCCGACCTGGCCAAGGTGATGCTCGGCCTGCTCCTCCCCATCCTGGTGGTCAGCGCCACCCAGCAGTTCATGGTCTCCTCCGCGCTGGTGCGGCGCGCCCTGGCCGCGGTGCCGGGCGAGGAGGCGGAGGCGCGCCTGGTCCGGCTGCTGGAGCTCCCCCGCCGGGTGGAGGTGTTCTCGAACGTCCTGGCCTGGTTCCTGGGCAGCATCCTCTTCGGGCTCCTCCTCGTCGTGTTCCACGGGAAGAGCCTCGCGGTGGGACTGGCGGCCGCCGCGGTCGGCCTCTTCGCCTCGCTCTTCCCCGGCCTGATGCTGGCGCTGCTCATCGAGGACGACGTCCGCCCGGTGGCCCTGGCCGAGTTCCGCCGGGTCCCCCGGGCCAGGCTCCCCTCGGGCGGCTTCTTCTGGCCCCGCCAGCGCTGGTACCTGCCCTACGCCTTCGCGGTGGCGCTCGTCTCGCTCGTGGTCTTCTCCGGCATGGTGCTCACGGCCAAGGCCGAGGCGGTGGTCGGCTCGGTGGCGGCGGCGCTGGAGCGAGCCGGCCACGGCGAGGTCGCGCCTCTCGTGCGGGAGCAGCTCTCCCGGGCCATCTCGGAGGTCGGGGTGCCGCTCGCGGGCATTGCCGGCGTGCTCCTGGTCGCCTTCCTCATCACGGGCCTCTTGCTGGCGCGGCGCCAGTCGCGCGCCGCCGCGGCGGTGGACGCGTCCCTCCGGGCCATGGCGGCCGGCGCGCCCGAGCCGCCCTCCTGGGTGGCCACCGACGAGACCGGCGACCTGGCCGCCGCGGTCGCCATGGTTTCCGAGCAGATGAAGCACGTGTTCGCGCAGCTCCGGGCCATGGCGGCCGGGGAGCTGGGGCGCGAGCTGGAGGGCGACTCCGGCCTCATCCACGCGTTCCGCGAGTCGCGGCTCGCCATGCTCGAGCTGGCGGAGCGGATGGCCGCGCTGGCGCGGGGCGAGCCCGCCGCCGGCTCCCGCGTGGCGGGCGACCTGGGCGCGGCCTTCGGCCGCCTGGAGGGCTCCTTCACGGCCATCGTGGACCAGGCCCGCACCATCGCGGGAGGCGATCTCCGCCGCGACGCGGACATCCCGGGCGCGCTCGGTGCCGCCATCCGCCAGATGACCGCGAACCTCCGCGCCATCATCGGGCAGACGCAGGGCGTATCCACGCACATCGGGGACATCGTGGTCTCGCTCCAGTCGGCCGCCACCCAGCTCTCCACCGCCACCACCGAGCAGGTGGCCGCGGTCACCGAGACCGCCAACACGGTCACCGAGATGGCGCAGACGTCGGCCGTCTCCGCCGACCGCGCCGCGGAGCTGATCCGCCAGGGCGAGTCGGCCGCCGGCGTGGTGGAGGAGGGCGGCGAGGCGGCCGGGGCGGCCGCCCACGCCATGCTGGCCATCACCGGCTCCTTCGAGAAGGTGGCCGCCGCCTCCACCGCGCTGGGCGAGCGGGTGCAGCGCATCGACAGCATCACCGAGACGGTGGGCTTCCTGGCGGACCAGTCGAGCACGCTCGCCATCAACGCCGCCATCGAGGCGGCGCGGGCCGGGGAGTCCGGCAAGGGCTTCGCGGTGGTGGCGCGGGAGATCCGCACGCTGGCGGCCGACTCGCGCAAGGCCGCCTCGCAGATCCGCGACCTGCTCCAGGAGATCCGCGAGCGCACCAGGCAGGTGGACTCCTCGGTCTCGGCCGGCACCCAGACGCTCGACGACGGCGGACGACTGGTCCAGCGGCTGGGCGACATCGTGGGCCAGCTCGGCGTCACGGTGAACGACGCGGTGGGGCTGATGCGCCAGATCGAGGGCTCGGCCCGCCAGCACCAGGCCGGCGTGGGCCAGGTCTCCCAGGCCCTCACCAACATGCAGAAGGCCTCCGAGTCGATCCGCGACGGCGCGCGGCTGCTCGGCGAGCTGTCCGGCAAGGCGCACCAGCTCTCCTCCGCCCTGCAGAAGGCCTCGGGCGCCTATGCCCTCCCGGAGGCCCGGGCGTGACCTGCCCGCGCGACCTGCTCGACGCCGCGCGGCGGCAGCTGGAGTCGGCCTACGGGCTCGCCCTGGAGGGGCTCTCGGAGGAGCAGATCGCCAGCGCGGTGGCGGGGAGCGCCGGCGGCGAGGCCCCGCGGGATCTCCCGGATCCTCGCATGCTCGAGCGGATCGTGGACCGGCTGCCCATCGACGAGAGCTGGCTCTTCCGCGACGACGCCCTCTGGTCCTGGCTCACCCGCGAGGTCGCGCCGGCGCTGCTGGAGCGGGCCCTGGCGGCGGGCCGGCCGGTGCGCGTCCTGTCGGTGGGCTGCTCGGCCGGGCAGGAGCCCTTCAGCGCCGCCATCGCCTTCCAGTCGGTGCTGGAGGGCATGGGCATCCCGCCCTCCGCCGGGGCGACCTACGTCTCCATCCTCGGCGTGGACTCCTCCCCGGCGCGGATCGAGGTGGCGCGGGCCGGGGTGGTGAACGGCTGGTCGGTGCAGCGAGCGCGCCCCGAGTGGCTGCGGGGCAGGGTGCGGCTGGAGGACCGGCAGAGCGGGCGCCACCGGGTCGAGCCGAGCGTGCTCGCCATGTGCCGGTTCGAGGTGGGGAACCTGGTGTCCATGGCCGAGGGGGGGAACGCCGCCTTCGGCGGGTGGGACCTGGTCTTCTGCCGCAACGTGCTCATCTACTTCCGTGCCTCCGAGGCCGAGCGGATCGCCGGGCAGGTCGCGCTCGCGCTCGACGCCGGGACCACGCTGGTCCTCTCGGCTGCCGAAGCTCACCTGCTCGGCGCCAGCCGCGGCATCGAGCCGCTCGGGTACCTCGGCGCCGGCCGGGCGGTCCGGGAGGTCCCCGGTGCCGGGCCGTTCCCGTCTCCGGTGCGCCGGCGCCGCGACCGGAAGGGCGGCCGGGGGGCGGAGAGCCGGAACGGCGCCGGGATGGGGAGCCGCGCTCCGTGGCCGGCTCCTCGCAGCGACGCCGTGGCGGTGCACCTGCGCGACGCCATCGAGCACGCCGAGGCCGGCCGGACGGTGGAGGCCCTGCGGGAGGCTCGGGCCGCGCTCTTCCACGACCCGCGGCAGCTCTTCTCCCGCCTGCTGGTCGGCCGGCACCTCATCCCATTCGACGTCGCCCGCGCCCGCGAGGTCCTGCGGGAGCTGGTCGAGGTGGCCTCCCGGCTCCCTCAGGACGCGGAGGTGCCTCACGCGGACGGGCTGTCGGTCGGCCAGCTCGCCACGGCCGCGCGCCTCCTCCTGCGGGGTCCGGGGGGCGAATGAGCCTGCGGCGAGACGGAGCGAGGCAGGGCGCGGGGCCCCCCGGGATCGAGCCTCCCCGCCTGATCCCGGGCGACATCGAGATGCTCGAGCGGCGCGCCCGCGCGCTCGCGTCCGGCGGGCCCGGCGAGGCCGACGAGGTGGCGGGCGACCGGCTGGTGGCCTTCCGGCTGGGAGGGAACCCCTGCGCGGTGGACGCCCTGGCGGTGGAGCGGGCGCTCCCCCGCATCCCCCCGGTGCTGCCGGTGCCGGCCATGGACGGTTTCGAGCGGGCCATCACCTGGGTGGACGAGCGGCCCATGCCGGTGGCCGACCTGGCGGGGGCCGCGGCGGGCGAGGCGCGGGCGGCGCCAGACCTCTCCGGCCTCCCCGCCATCGTGGTGGCGACGCCCCAGGGGCCGGTGGCCGTGGCCGTGGATGGACCGCTCGAGCTCCGCGAGGATCGCCTGGCGGGCTCCGCGCCGCCGGCGCGGGAGGACGAGCCCGGCCTCCGGCCGCGCCTCCGCGGCCGGCTCCCCGACGGAACGAGCGTCCTGGACGAGGAGTGGATGGCCGCCTGGGCCGCGAGGGCGGTGCGGCCGTGACCTTCGACGCCGCCACCCGGGCCCGCCTGGTCGGGCTGTTCGTGGCCGAGTCGGAGGAGACCCTGGAGGCGCTCGGCCGGATCGCCGGGCGGCTCGAGGACGGGGCGGGCGCCGACGACCTCTCCGAGTTCGGGCGCATCGCCCACGGCCTCAAGGGAGCCGCCGCTGCGCTGGGCTACGACCTCCTGGCGCGCGCCCTCCACGACCTCGAGGACCTCGCCCTCGGCCTCTCCGGCGAGGCGGGGGAGGCGGCCGTGGCCCGCCGCGCCCGGCTGGGGCGGGCGCTCGATCTCCTCGGGGAGGGCGTGGCCCGCATGTCGGCCACCGGGCAGGACGGCTTCCCGGGCGACCTGCTCCCGGCCCTGCTCGCGGCGGTGGCGAACGGGAAGCCCGGAGCCGATCCCGTCGAGCCGGGGACGGAGGCGGCCCTCCTCGCCGCGCCCGCCGCGGACGCGGTGGAGCGCGTGAGCGTCCCGGCCGAGGAGGTGGACGAGGCGATGCGGATCGCCTCCTCGCTGGCCCGGAGCGCGGCGCAGCTGCAGGAGGCGATCGCGGCGGACGGCGGCGCGTTCTCCGCCGCGGCACAGGCCCTGGCGCGCTCGGCGCAGGGCCTGGAGGCGATCATCGCCTCGCTCCGGCTCCTCCCGGCCGAGGCCGCACTCTCCGGCCTGGAGGAGGAGATCTCGGGCATCGCCGAGAGGCGCGACAAGCGCGTCGCGCTGCACCTGTCCGGCCGCGAGGTCCGGGCCGATCGCCGCACCCTCCAGTCGGCCCGGGGGATGATCCGCCACCTGGTCCGGAACGCGGCCGATCACGGGATCGAGCCCCCGGAGGAGCGGCTCGCGGCCGGCAAGGATCCGGCCGGCCGGGTCTCGGTGCAGGTGGAGGCGGGCGAGTCGGCGCTGCGCGTCTCGGTGTCGGACGACGGGGCCGGCTTCGACGTCGCCGCGGTCCGCCGCGAGATGGTCCGCCGGACCGGCGACGCCGAGCGGGTGGCGTCGCTCTCCGACGAGGAGACGCTCCGGGCCTGGGCCTTCGAGGGCGGATCGACGCGCGCCAGCGCCGACGAGATCTCCGGCCGTGGCCTGGGGCTCTCGGCGGTGGCCTCGATGGCGCGCGCGGTGGGGGGCGGGATCGAGATCCGATCCG
>DATIUR010000246.1:0-3468 GCA_035466675.1 Anaeromyxobacteraceae bacterium
CCCCCGCCGCGCCGGCCAGCCAGGAGACGTACGCCGTGTTCCACACCTCGCGCGGGAAGATCGGCGTGAAGCTCCTGCCGGGCGTGGCGCCCCAGGCGGTGAAGAACTTCGTCGAGCTGGCCCAGGGGAAGAAGGCCTGGACGGATCCGGCCACCGGGGCGAAGGTGCAGAAGCCGCTCTACGACGGCACGCTCTTCCACCGGGTCATCCCGGGCTTCATGATCCAGGGGGGCGACCCGCTCACCCGCGAGGCCCCGCCGGGGAAGACGGCCACGGCGAGCGGCCAGCCCTTCGGGACCGGCAGCCCGGGGTTTCGCTTCCCCGACGAGATCGACCGCGAGGCGCGTCCCTTCCAGGTGCCCTGCCAGCTGGCCATGGCCAACTCCGGCCCGAACACCAACGGCTCGCAGTTCTTCATCACCGAGGTCGCCACGCCCCATCTCAACCCGAAGCCGTGCGGCGCGCCCTCCGGCGTCTGCGGGTACGTGCACTTCGGCTCCGGGGTGTGCGGCTGCGACCTGGTGCGGCCCATCGCGCTGGCGGGGAACTCCCAGACCCGGCTCGAGAAGGTCGTGATCACGACCGAACGCCCCACCTGCAAGTAGGAGACGACATGGCCGAGGAGACGTACGCGACCTTCCGGACCTCGATGGGCGAGCTGGTGGTGAAGCTCCTCCCCGCGAAGGCGCCCAAGACCGTGGCGAACTTCGTGGGCCTGGCGGAGGGCTCGAAGGAGTGGACCGACCCGCGCAGCGGCAAGAAGGAGAAGAAGCCGCTCTACGACGGGACGCTCTTCCACCGGGTCATCCCGGAGTTCATGATCCAGGGGGGCGATCCCCTGGGAACCGGCACCGGCGGGCCCGGCTACCGCTTCGAGGACGAGATCGGGCCGGACAACCGGTTCGCCAGGCCCGGCCTGCTGGCCATGGCGAACGCCGGACCGAACACCAACGGCTCCCAGTTCTTCATCACCGAGGTCCCCACCCCGTGGCTCGACAAGGGCCACACCATCTTCGGCGAGGTGGTGAAGGGTCTCGACCTGGTGGCCAAGATCGCCCGCTCCGGGAACGGCGCGGTCCGGCTCGAGCAGGTCACCATCACGCGCGGCGCGCAGCCCTGAAGCGCCCGCGCCGGCCCCACCCCGTGCCGAGGAAGAAGACGCCCTTCCGCGCGGGCTTCGTCGCCATCGTGGGGCGGCCCAACGTGGGCAAGTCCACCCTGCTCAACCGCGTGCTCGGCGAGCACGTGGCCATCGTCACGCCGCGCCCGCAGACCACGCGCACCCGCGTCCTGGGCATCTGGAACGGCCCCGACGCCCAGATCGCGTTCTTCGACACGCCGGGCCTCCACCGCGCCCGGGGCGCCCTGAACCGCCGCATGGTGGAGACGGCCCTCTCCACCCTGGGGGAGGTGGACGCGGCGCTGCTCCTGGTGGAGGCGGGCACCGGCCCCGAGGGCCGGGTCGAGATCGGGGAGGCGACCCGCTGGATCGCGTCGGAGGTGGCGCGGAGCGGGAAGCCCGCCATCCTCGGCGTGAGCAAGATGGACCGGGCGCCGCGGCCGACGCTGCTCCCGGTCATGGCGGCCTACCGGGAGCTGCACGCCTGGACCGAGATCGTGCCCTTCTCCGCGCTCACCGGCGAGAACGTGGACGTCCTCCTGGGCGCCCTCGCCCGCACCCTGCCCGAGGCGGAGGCGCCCCTCTTCCCGCCGGACGTGCTGACCGACCAGGCCGAGCGCCAGCTGGCGGCGGAGTACGTGCGCGAGCAGGTGATGAGCCTCACCCGGGAGGAGGTCCCCTACGCCGCCGCGGTGGAGGTGGAGGAGTTCGACGAGTCCGAGCGGCGGGAGGGGGGCGGGCTGGTGCGCGTCTCCGCCGTCGTCTGGGTGGAGCGGGAGTCGCAGAAGGGGATCGTGATCGGCAAGGGCGGGGCCATGCTGAAGCGCATCGGGACCCGCGCCCGCGAGCGGCTGGAGCGGCTGCTCGCCTGCAAGGTGTTCCTCCGCCTCACCGTGAAGGTGGAGGAGGGCTGGAGCGATCGGGACGCCGCCCTGAAGAGGCTGGGGATCTGATGGCGACGCGTCCGCTGGTGGCGCTGGTGGGGCGCCCCAACGTGGGGAAGTCCACGCTCTTCAACCGGCTGGCCGGCCGGCGCGTCGCCATCGTGGAGGACGTGCCGGGAGTCACCCGGGACCGGAACTACGCCGACGTGGAGTGGGCCGGACGGGCGCTCTCGGTGGTGGACACCGGCGGCTTCGAGCCGGACTCGCCCGATCGGCTGGTGACGCAGGTGAAGGCCCAGGCCCAGCTGGCGGTGGACGAGGCGGCTGCCGTGGTGCTGGTGGTGGACGGTCGGGGCGGGCTCACCGCGGTGGACGCCGCCGTGGCCGACCTGCTCCGGCGCTCCGGGAAGCCGCTCTTCGTGGCGGTGAACAAGCTCGACTCGGCGGAGGCCGAGCAGGCCGCGCCGATGGCGGAGTTCCACGCCCTCGGGTTCGGGGAGGTGCTCCCGGTGAGCGCCGAGCACGGCCGCGGGGTGGGGGAGCTGGCCGACGTCATCGTGGAGCGCCTGGCCCTGCCGCCGCAGCCGCCGGCGCCGGAGGAGGCCGCCGAGCCCGCGGAGGTCTCGGACGCCGACCGTCCCCGCGGCGACGTGCGGCTCGCCATCGTGGGGCGCCCCAACGTGGGGAAGTCGACCCTGGTGAACGCGCTCCTGGGCGAGGAGCGGTTCGTGGTCTCGGACCTTCCCGGCACGACCCGCGACGCGATCGACGCCGTGGTGGAGCACCGCGGGCGTCGCTTCGTCGTCACCGACACGGCCGGGATCCGGCGCAAGCGGTCGATCGCGCAGAAGGTGGAGGCCTACTCGGTGGTGCGCGCCATGCGCGCCATGGACGACGCCGAGGTGGTGGCCTGCCTGCTCGACGCGGGCGAGGCCGGAGTGGAGCAGGACGCGCGGCTGCTCGGCCTGGTGGTGGAGAAGGGCAAGGCCCTGGTGGTGGTGGTGAACAAGTGGGACCTGGCGGAGCGGGAAGGGGCCACCCGGGCCTGGTACACGCGGGAGCTGCACCGGCGGATGCCCTTCGTGGCCTTCGCGCCCATGGTCTTCGTCTCGGCCCGGGAGGGGCGGGGAGTCCGCCGGGTGCTCGACCGGGCGGCGCGGCTCGTCGAGCAGTACCGCGCCCGCTTCCCGACGCCCGCGCTGAACGAGCTCCTCGAGGCGATCCAGCGGGAGCACCCGGCGCCGCTGGCCCGCGGGCACCCGGTCAAGCTCTACTACGTCGCGCAGGTGGCCTACGCTCCCCCGACGTTCGTCGTCCAGTGCAGCCGCCCCGAGGCGATCGCCGACCCGTACCGCCGCTTCGTCGAGAACCGCTTCCGGGAGGCGTTCGGTCTCGAGGTGCCCATGCGGATCGTCTTCCGCGCGCGGACCAGACGGCGGCGGCCGCCGCCCCTCCGGCGCTGAG
>DATIUR010000247.1:0-5560 GCA_035466675.1 Anaeromyxobacteraceae bacterium
CCCCGCCCGCTCCGCGTTCGGGGTCATGGCGCTGCTCATACCACGAAGATCAGGATGCCCGTGAGGAAGGCCGCCGCCAGGGTGACCCGTGCGCGTCCGAAGGGGAGCGGCTCGTCGGGAGGATCGAGGAGGCGCCGGCAGCGGACCTCGATGTCGAGGGTCCTGGCCCGCTCGAGCGGCTCGGCCAGGACCGGCGCGAACGGCAGGGTTCGCCGCACGGGCCAGCGCCAGCCCCGCGAGGCGCGGAAGAGCTTGAGGAGCGCGCTGGCCAGGGCCACCCGGTCGCCGCAGGCACGGGCGGCCCGGTCGTCCGCCTGCCACTCCACGTCGTGCAGCACCGCCCGGGAGAGGACCTGGAAGGCCGGGTTCCAGAAGAGCAGCGCGCGCGCGGCGAAGAGCAGCCAGCTCCAGGCCGGGTCCCGCCGGGCCACGTGGGCGAGCTCGTGGGCCAGCGCCGCCCGCAGCTCCGCCGGGTCGAGCAGGGCCAGCGCGCCCTGGGAGACCACCACCGTCGGACGCCGCACGCCGGCGCTGAAGAGCATGGCCGCGTCGAGCGCGACGAAGAGGATCGGCGGCGGCGGGACGCCCAGCGCCGGCGCCAGCGACCTGATCTCCATGCCGATGCGCCCGGCGCTCTCCGCATCCGGCTGGCTCGGCGCGGGACGGGGGCGCCGCCGGGAGCGGAGGAGCGGCACGAGGTCCATGAGGAAGAGCAGCGCGCCCGCTGCGGCGAGCCCCACCACGAAGACGTGGAGGAGCGGCACCCCCAGGGGCGCGACCCGGGCCCACAGCCGCCCGTCCAGGAGCGCCAGCCCGCCCGCGAAGTCGTCCTCGCCGCGCCGGGGGAGGAACCCCAGCACCAGCCAGAAGGGGAGGATCGGCCAGGCGAGCCCCACCGCCCTCAGGGCGATCCGCTGGCCCGGCTCGCGGACCCTCCACCCCCGCACCAGCGCCTCGACGAAGAGGGAGGCCGCCAGCGCGTGGAAGATGGCCTGGGCCGGGAGATCAGCCCACGTCCCGCTCGGAGCCATGCCCCGGCCCGGCCGCGCCGTGCTCGTCCCCGGCCGGCGTACCCTCGATCCGGGCGAGTTCGAGAGGGTGCTCGTGGTGCATCCGCTCGCGGCTGATCTTGCCGGTGAAGATCGACCCGTCGAAGGGGAAGACGTCCGGGTTCAGATGGGCGTTGAAGATGTGCCAGATGGTGATGACCAGGAAGGCCATCAGCCCCTCGTTCGAGTGCGCCACCTTGGCGGCCGGGATGATCTGCCCGGGCAGGAACGACGCCGTCTCGGCGGGGAAGAAGAGGATGAACCCGGTGGCGACCATGATGATGTTCCCCGCCACCAGGCCCCAGTACTCGAACTTCTGCTTGTAGTCGTACCGGTCGTACCGGGGGTGCTTGTCGGTCATGCCCAGGTAGTACCGGAGCTGGAGGATGGCGTCCTCGAAGTCCTTGCGGGTCGGCACCATGGTGAAGCCGATCCTCTTCGAGAGCATTCCGTGGATGCCGTTCGCGAAGTGCACCACCGTCGAGAGGGCCAGCGCGATCCCGCAGATGCGGTGGATCCAGCGGGTGGAGTCGATCCCGCCGAAGAAGGAGACCAGCGAGGCGGCCCACCCGCTGTCGAAGAACTTCTGCGGCAGCCCCGTCAGGCAGAGCAGCGTGAACACCACCATCGTGACGAAGTGCTCGATCCGCTGGCTCAGGCTGAAGCGGAGGACGTATGCGTTGCTCATCGGTTCACCACCACGCGCCACAGGTGCAGCGCGATCTGCAGGGTGAGCCCACCCACCATGAAGGGGATGAACACCATGTAGAACAGCTTCACCATCCAGACCAGCGGCGCCTTCTCGAGCGAGGGCTCGTAGTGCGAGAGCCAGGCCTTCGGGAAGCTCTCGCTCGCGCCCGGATGGCACTTCTGGCAGGTCCGCTGGAGGTTGGCCGCCATCACGCTGGATTCGGGATCGGTCGCCTTCTGGATGTCGTGCACGCCGTGGCAGTCGGTGCAGACCGCGGCGAGCCGTCGCCCGCCCTCCCGGCGCAGGCCCTTCTGGAACGAGGCCGACATGCCGTGGAAGTCGGCCAGGTAGGTGTCCACCACGTTGGTGGAGAGGCCGTAGCGCCCCATCAGCTTCTCGTCGGTGTGGCAGCGGCCGCAGATCTCCGGCGTCCGCATCGCCAGGGCCCCGTCCCGGGGATCGGCGATGTCGTGGGCGCGGTGGCAGTCGGTGCACACCGGCACGTCGCTCGAGTTCTCGGCGGCCCGGCCGTGCACGCTCTTCGCGTAGACCTCCGCCTCCGCCGCGTGACAGCGCGAGCACATCCGCGAGATCCGCGTCCGCGGCTGGCCGGGGCGGGAGATGTCGTGCGCGCCGTGGCAGTCGACGCAGAGCGCCGCCTTGTCGTTGCCCTTCGCCATCACCGCGAAGTGCACGCCGTCCAGCGTCTTCGTGTAGTTGGCGAAGTGGCACCCCTTGCACTGCTCGTAGTAGGCGCGGGTCACGTCCCGGCGGGCCTTGAAGGGAACCTTGCCGGTGGCGTGATCGCCGGTCTTGTCGCTGTGGCACTCCGTGCACCGCAGGGCCTCGCCGTGGACGGACTTCGCGAAGACGTCGCGATCCACGTAGAGCCCGAGCTTCTCGCCGCTGGGGAGGGTCAGGCTCTGGTCGGGATCGGAGTGGCAGCCGAGGCAGTCCCCCTCCTCGTCGTCGGCCGGGATGCCCGCCCGGACCGGCGCAGCCAGGAGCACGAGGAGGAGCGGGATCGCGGATCTCGTCATGGTTCCCCCCCTGGAGAGGACGGCGCGGCAAGCTCGCTGGAGTCGTCGCGCTTCTACCAGGGAAGGCGACGCACGCGCAACCGATAAAGCCAGATAAGCCACGGGAAAAGGACGAGAATTGATCTGAGGCACGCGCGGATTGGCGCATCCGGTCGCGGCGGAAGTGGACCGATCCGGTCCGGCTCCGGTCCCCTGCGGCGGACTGCCGCGGGGCGAGGCGGGGCGCGCCTCCGCGCCGACGCGGCCGGCTCGTTGATCCCTTTCCGGGTCCTGATAGGGTAGCCGGCCCCTTGACCGAGCCTCGCGCCATCCTCCTCGTCCAGTGCCCCGATCGCCCCGGCATCGTGGCGGCCATCTCCGGCTTCCTCTTCCGCCACGGCGCGAACATCACCGACTTCGACCAGCACACCTCGGAGGACGAGGCGGGCGTCTACTTCACGCGCCTCGAGTTCCAGACCCACCGGCTCGACCTCCCCCTCGAGGACCTGGAGCGCGCCTTCGCGCTCGACGTGGCCCGCCCCTTCTCGATGGAGTGGCGGCTCACGCTCTCCTCGCAGCGCAAGCGGGTGGCCATCCTGGCGTCGCGCCACGACCACGCGCTCCTCGAGCTCCTGTGGACCTGGAAACGGGGGGACCTGCGCGCGGACGTGACCCAGGTCGTCTCCAACCACCCCGACCTCGCCCCCGCGGTCGAGCCGTTCCGCGTGCCCTTCGCGCACGTTCCGAACCGGCGCGAGGTGCGGGAGGAGGCCGAGGCCCGCATGCTGGCCCTCCTGGAAGGCCGCGTCGACCTGGTGATCCTCGCCCGCTACATGCAGATCGTCTCGCCGGCCTTCGTGGACCGATTCCCGAACCGCATCATCAACATCCACCACTCCTTCCTTCCCGCCTTCGCCGGGGCGGATCCCTACCGGCAGGCGTACGACCGCGGGGTGAAGGTGGTGGGCGCCACCGCGCACTACGTCACGGCGGAGCTCGACGGGGGCCCCATCATCGAGCAGGACGTCGGCCGGGTGACCCACCGCGACTCGGTCGAGGACCTGAAGCGCCTCGGCCGCGAGCTGGAGCGCCGGGTCCTGGCGCGCGCGGTCCGGTGGCACTGCGAGGACCGGGTCATCGTCCACGGCAACAAGACCGTGGTCTTCTCCTGACATGGAGTGGCTCAACTACCACCACCTCTTCTACTTCTGGACGGTCGCCCGGGCGGGCAGCATCGTCCGCGCGAGCGAGGAGCTTCACCTCGCCCAGCCCACCATCTCGAACCAGCTCAAGACGCTGGAGGGGACGCTGGGCGTGAAGCTGCTCGAGCGCCAGGGCAGGCGGCTCGCGCTCACCGACGCGGGCCGCACGGTGCTGCGCTACGCCGACGACATCTTCCGCACCGGCCGCGAGCTGCAGCGGGCCGTGAAGGGGCTGCCCACCGGCCAGCGGCTCCGGCTGGTGGTGGGGGTGGCGGACGTGATCCCGAAGCGGATGGCGGCCCTCCTGCTCCAGCCGGCCGTCGACGCGCATCCGGACCTCACCCTGGTCTGCCGCGAGGGTCCCCTCCCCACCCTGCTCGCCCAGCTCGCGCTGCACGAGCTGGACGTGGTGCTGGCCGACGTGCCGGCCTCCGAGGAGGTGAAGGTGAAGGCCTTCAACCACCGGCTGGGAGACTGCGGCCTCGCCCTCTTCGCGGCGGCCGGTCTCGCCCACCTGCGCAAGGGCTTCCCGCGCTCCCTGCACGGCGCGCCGGCGCTCCTGCCCGCGCCGGGCACGGCCCTCCGGCGGGGCCTCGACGCCTGGTTCGAGGCGACCGCGATCCAGCCCACGGTGGTGGGCGAGTTCGACGACAGCGCCCTGATGACCGCATTCGGGGCGCGCGGGCTCGGGTTCTTCGCCGCGCCGCGCGTCCTCGAGGCCGAGATCCGCGAGCAGTACGGCGTGACGGTGCTGGGCCGCGCCGAGGAGGTGCGGGAGGCGTTCTACGCCATCACCGTGGAGCGCCGCCTGCGCCACCCGGCCGTGGTCGCCATCGCCGAGGCGGCCCGCGACGAGATCTTCGGCGCGCAGCCCGCGTGATGGAGGGCCCATGCCGAAGGTGACCGTCTACACGAAGGAGAGCTGCCCCTTCTGCCTGCGGGCCAAGCGCCTGCTCGACGCGAAGGGCGTCCCCTACGAGGAGATCCGCGTGGAGGGGCGGGACGACCTGCGGATCTGGCTCGCCGAGGCGTCCGGCCAGAAGACGGTTCCCCAGATCTTCGTGGACGAGCGGCCGCTGGGCGGCTTCTCCGACATCGACGCGCTGGACCGGGAGGGCAAGCTCGACCCCATCCTGCGCGGCGAGGCCTGACGCCCCGCCCATCGGCGAGTTGACGGGCGGTGGCCTCACCCCCATAAGTAGGCCCACATGGACCTCGGCGCGCCCAGCACGCAGCCCGCGCGGGCCATCGCGGTGGCGGCCGCCGCGGCGCTCCTCGGCCCGGCCTGCCTCCTCTCGCCGTCGCGATTCGTGGCCGCGCGCACGCCGGAGACGGCGGGGCGGCCGCTCCCGGTGCAGGAGCGGCCGGCCGAGCCCGGCCCCGCGCTCGCCCCGCAGCCGGGACCTGCCGTCCCGGCCGCCCCGCGCTCCCTGTCCGACCTCGTCGACCTGGCCCTCTCCCGCGACCCGTCCACCCGCGCGGCGTGGCACGACGCCCGCGCCGCCGCCGCGGCCGCGGGAAGGGAACGCTCCGCCTGGCTGCCCACCCTCGACGCGACCGGCACCTTCGAGCGCAGGCAGTCCCCGACCGGCGCCGGCA
>DATIUR010000248.1:0-10545 GCA_035466675.1 Anaeromyxobacteraceae bacterium
CGCGACGGGCACGCAGACCTGCGTGGACGGGACCGCGAAGCCGAACGGGACGAGCTGCGGCACGGACATGGTCTGCAACGCCGGGACCTGCGTCTCCTGCACGGCCGGGCTCGCCTGCGCCACCGATCCGGATCCCTGCCGGACGGGCGTGACCTCGTGCGACACGGGCACCTCCGTGTGCGTGAGCACGACGACGCTCGAGCCGAACGGGACGAGCTGCGGCACGAACATGGTCTGCAACGCCGGGGCGTGCGTCTCCTGCACGGCCGGGATCGCCTGCACGACGAACCCGGACACGCTCTGCCACGAGGGGACCACGTCCTGCGCGACGGGCACGCAGACGTGCGTGGATGGCGCGGCCAGGCCGAACGGGACGACCTGCGGCACGAACATGGTCTGCAACGCGGGCGTCTGCAGCGCCTGCACGGCCAACCTCGCCTGCGCCACGAACCCCGACCCGTGCCTGAAGGGCATCACCTCCTGCACGACCGGCACGCAGGCGTGCGTGGACGACCCGCTCTCGCCCGAGGCGAACGGGCTCGCCTGCGGGACGAACCTCGTCTGCTACAACGGCGTGTGCAGCCCGTGCACGGCCGGGGCCAGCTGCACGTACAACCCGAGCCCCTGCCTGGCGGGCACCACCTCCTGCTCGACCGGGACCGAGACCTGCCTCGACACGGCCACGCCGCTTCCGAACGGGACGAGCTGCGGGACGAATCTGGTCTGCAACGCGGGGACCTGCGTCTCCTGCACCGCCGGCCTGGCGTGCACCGGCAACCCCGATCCCTGCCGGCTGGGCACGACCTCCTGCGCGACGGGCACGCAGACCTGCGTGGACGGCACGACGCCGGCGCCGAACGGGACGAGCTGCGGGACGAACCTGGTCTGCTACGCGGGGTCGTGCGTCTCCTGCACCGCCGGCCTCGCCTGCACCACGAACCCGGACAGCCTCTGCCACGACGGGGTGACGAGCTGCGCGACGGGCACCCAGACCTGCGTGGACGGGACGGCCAAGCCGAACGGGACGAGCTGCGGCTCGAACCTCGTCTGCAACGCGGGGACCTGCGTCTCGTGCACGGCCGGGCTCGCCTGCACCACGAACCCGAGCCCCGCCTGCTGGGACGGCCTGACCTCCTGCGCCACGGGGACGCAGACCTGCGTGGACGGGACCGCCAAGCCGAACGGGACCGCCTGCGACGTCGATCCGCTCCAGCCCGAGGTGTGCAGCGGCGGCACGTGCACCGTCTGCTACGCCGGCCAGCCCTGCACCACGAACCCGGACACGGCCTGCCACGACGGCATCACGTCGTGCGCCACCGGCACGCAGACGTGCGTGGACGGGACGGCCAAGCCGAACGGGACCACGTGCGGGGTGAACCAGGTGTGCAGCGCCGGCGTCTGCCTGCCCTGCACGGCCGGCCTCGCCTGCACCACCGATCCGGACCCGTGCCGGACCGGCGTCACCTCGTGCGACACGGGCACGTCGGTGTGCGTGACGACGAGCACGCTCGAGCCGAACGGGACGAGTTGCGGCACGAACCTGGTCTGCAACGCCGGGACGTGTGTCTCCTGCACGGCCGGGCTTGCCTGCGCGACGAACCCGGACACGCTCTGCCACGACGGGACGACCTCCTGCGCGACGGGCACGCAGACGTGCGTGGACGGGACGGCCAAGCCGAACGGGACGACCTGCGGCACGAACATGGTGTGCAACGCGGGCGTCTGCACCGCCTGCACGGCCGGCCTGGCCTGCACCGGGAACCCGACGCCGTGTCGCGTCGGGACGACCTCCTGCGCCACCGGGACGCAGACCTGCGTGGACACCGCCACGCCGGCCGCCGACGGCACGTCCTGCGGCACGGGCCAGACCTGCGACGCCGGGAGCTGCGTGGCGAGCCGCACCGTGACGGGCACGCGCATGGTCACCACCTGGGGCGCCGGGACCGGCTGCACGTCGGCCACGCCCTGCCGCACCACCGTCGTCGCCCCGGACGTGATCGGCTCCCCGTTCGCGGCGGTGGCCGCGCTCGTCCCCGACGGCGCGGGCGGCTTCCGCCGCTACGCGGGCGCGTTCTCGGCCGACGGCTCCTGCTCGATCCCGAACGTTCCCGCCGGAACGTACCTGCTCGAGCTGGTCGAGGGCGCGGGCCTGGTCCGCTACGTGGAGACGTCGTCCTCGGTCGTGGACCTCGGCTACGACGTGCTCGGCCGGCAGGACCTCGCCCCGGCGACGCTTCCCACCCTGGTCACCTTCAACCTCTCCGGCCTCGAGCCGTGGGGCGCCGGCCACGAGATCCAGCTCGCCAGCGCGGGCGCGGACCTGTGGGACTTCCCGCCGGCCGGCGGCATCGCGCTCGGCCAGGTGAGCGGGACGGTGCTGGAGGACTGGAGCGCCCCGGCGGTGGGCCGGCCCCTCGGTCTCCTCGCCGCGACCGACATCCTCTACGTCGCGCAGAACCCGAGCTACACGGCCACCGAGGGCGTCCAGGCCTACGCCTACTGGCGCGCCGCGGCCGCCGCGCCCGTCTCGGGGGTCGCGCTCTCGAACGGCATGCCGGCCACGATCGCGGCCGCCCTCGCCCCGGTCACGCGGACCTCCACCGTGTCCGTGGACTGGCGCGTCACCGAGTTCGAGGCGCTGCTGGCCGGGATGGGACCCTCCGCCACGCCGCTCCCCGCGAGCCCGCACGAGCTGACCGTGGAGGCGGGCGCCTACTACCAGCTCGACCCGTGGCCCGAGGGGCGCGGCGGGACGCCGGAGACGTTCCGGATGGTGCGCGGCACCGCCACGCCCGACGTGGTCGTCACGACGTCGATCGTCTACGGCCAGTACGCGGAAGAGAACCTCTGGTCGGAGTGGCGCTCGGTCGCGTTCACCGCCACCGTCCTCTACACGGCGCCGGGCGCGACCACGCCGCTCGAGGCGCGCGCGTCGATCGGCCGGCGCGAGCCGATGCTGCCAGCCCCGCCGACGCCGATCGTGCCGGCCGTCGGGACGGTCCGGTCGCCGCTCGTGGCCGGCAGCCCGGCGCTGGGGACGATCCCGCCGACCGGTCTCACCCCGCTCGTCTCCTGGACGGCGCCGCTCGCCGGCTCGCCCACGAGCTACCGCGTCACCGTCCACCGGCTGGCGAACGACGTCGGCGCGACGCGGTCGGCTCCGGTCGCCACCTGGCTCGTCCCCGGAACCTCCCTCGGGGTGCGGATCCCGTCCGGCGTCCTCCAGGCCGGCGGCCAGTACTACCTGGAGATCGTGGCGCAGGTGCGCGCCGCCGAGGCCTTCGACGTCGCCCCCGTGCGGACGCCCCGCTCCGTGAGCCACGCCACCACGCTCACGGCGCCGTTCTCGCCGTAGGGGGCGCGTCGGACGTCGCGGCGGCGTCCCGCGGCGCGGACCTCGGTCCTTGCCGCCCCCGGCGCGCCGGGGTAAGGGTCGGGCGTGCTCCCCTTCCTCCTCGTCTGCCTCGGCGGCGCGATCGGCAGCGGCGCGCGCTACCTGGTGGCGACCTGGGCGGCGACGGCGCTCGGCACCGACTTTCCCCGCGGCACCCTGATCGTCAACGTGGCCGGGTCGTTCCTGCTCGCGGCCGTCATGGCAGCGGCGCTCCAGGGGACCGGCCTCCACCCCAACGCCCGGCTCTTCCTGGGCGCGGGCGTGATGGGCGGCTTCACCACCTACTCGTCCTTCAACCTCGAGACGATCGAGCTCATGGCGGCGGGCAGCTGGGGCCTGGCCGGCGCGAACCTGCTCCTCACGGTGGCGGGATGCCTGGTCGCCGGGCTGGCCGGGCTCGCGGTCGGGCGCTGGGCGATCGGAGCGTGAACGAGGGCCCCGCCATCCGGTGCCGCGGGCTCGTGAAGCGGTACCCGCCGGACGTCCTGGCGGTGGACGGGCTCGACCTGGAGGTCGCCCGCGGCGAGTGCTTCGGGCTGCTCGGCCCGAACGGAGCCGGCAAGACCACCACCGTCGAGATCCTGGAGGGCCTGCTCGAGCCCACCGCCGGCGAGGTGGAGGTGCTGGGGCGCCGGTGGGACCGCGACGGGCGCGGTCTCCGGGAGCGGCTCGGCGTCACGCTCCAGGAGACGCGCCTGCCGGAGCGGCTCACGGTGGACGAGATCGTGCGCCTGTTCCGGGCGTTCTACCGGCGGGGCCGCGACCCGGGCCAGGTGGTGGCGCTGGTCGGCCTGGAGGAGAAGCGTCGGGCCTGGTACGACAAGCTCTCCGGGGGCCAGAAGCAGCGGCTGGCGGTGGCCTGCTCGCTGGTGGGCGACCCGGAGCTGCTCTTCCTCGACGAGCCGACCACCGGGCTCGACCCGCAGTCGCGCCGCCGCCTGTGGGACGTGGTGGCGGACCTCCGGCGCGAGGGGCGGACGGTGCTCCTCACCACGCACTACATGGACGAGGCCGAGCGGCTCTGCGACCGCGTCGCCATCGTGGACCGGGGCAGGGTGATCGCGCTCGGCACGCCCCGCGAGCTGGTGGCGCGGCTGGGCGGCGACGAGGTGGTGGAGTTCCAGGCGCCGGAGGGCGGCCTCGGGCCCGAGGCGCTGCGCGACCTGCCGGGCGTCTCGGCGGCGCGGCCGGTGCCGGGGGGCTTCTCGATCGTGACCGACCGGGTGCACGTCTCGGTCCCGGCCCTGCTCGCCCTGCTGCGGGAACGCGGAGTCTCGCTCACCGCGCTCTCCACCCACCGGGCCACGCTGGAGGACGTCTTCGTGACGCTGACCGGGAGGACGCTCCGTGATTGAGCGCCTCGACCGCTCCCCGCTCTGGCAGCTCACGCTGGCCCGGCTCCGCCTCTTCTTCCGGGAGCCCTCCACGATCTTCTGGAGCTTCGCCTTCCCCGTCCTGCTCACGATCGCGCTGGGGATCGCCTTCCGGAACCGCCCGCCCGAGCCGGTGGCCGCCGCGGTCGAGGCGGGGCCGGACGCGGAGGCGGTCCGCGATGCGCTGGCGCGCGGCGAGGCGGTCCGGGTCTCGGTGCTCGCTCCCCGGGAGGCGCGCCTGGCCCTGCGCGCCGGCCGGGTGGCCGTGGTGGTGGTCCCGGGCAGCCCGCCCGAGCTGATCTTCGACCCGACCCGGCCGGACAGCCGCCTGGCCCGGGCCGTGGTGGACGACCTCATCGAGCGCGCGGCCGGGCGGAGGGACGTGGTCGGTCCGGCCGAGCGTCCGGTGACCGAGCCGGGCTCGCGCTACGTCGACTTCCTCGTGCCGGGCCTGGTGGGCATGAACGTCATGTCCACCGGGATGTGGGGCATCGGCTACGTCATCGTGGAGGCCCGGTCGAAGAAGCTCCTCAAGCGCATGGTGGCCACGCCCATGCGCCGGGCCGACTTCCTGCTCTCCTTCGTCCTGGTGCGGATGCTCTTCCTGGCCCTGGAGGTGCCGCTCCTCTTCGGCTTCGGCGTGCTCGCCTTCGGGACGCCGGTCCGAGGATCCCTCGTCGCGCTCGGCACGGTGGCCCTCCTCGGCGCGCTCGCCTTCGCCGGGCTCGGCCTGCTCGTCGCCTCCCGGGCCCGGAACACCCAGACCGTCTCGGGGCTCATCAACGTGGTGATGATGCCCATGTTCCTCGTCTCGGGGGTCTTCTTCTCGGCCGACCGCTTCCCGCAGGCGCTCCAGCCCGTCATCCGGGCCCTTCCGCTCACCGCGCTCAACGACGGGATGCGGGCGGTCGTGAACGAGGGGGCCGGCCTGGCGGCGGTCGCGCCGCAGGCGGCGCTCCTCGCCCTGGTGGCCGCCGCCTCCTTCGCCGCGGCGCTGCGCTGGTTCCGGTGGAGCTGATCGCGGCTCCATCACGGTGGAGCCGCGCCGGCACGGGATTCGACGACGGGATGGCCCCGCCCGCGGCGCCCCGGGCGCCCGGCGTTCGCGCGGCGGTCCGGCGGATGGGTCACCCGACGCGAGCGATGCCCGGGACCCCGTCGAAGCCGGCGTCGAAGCTCAGGATGCGGGCGACCTTCCTGCGGCGCATCACGGCGACGTGGATGGCATCGCGGGCGGAGAGCCGTCGCGCGCCGAGCACGATGGATCGCGCGGAGAGCACATCGTCCACCTCGACGGGGAAGACCTCGTCGACGACGTCGAGCAAGGCGTCGAAGGCCGGCTGGATCGCGTCGCGCCGATCGATCGCCACGTACCGGTGGAGGATCTCCTGCAGCGCCTCGGCGTCGGTGACCAGCTTCTCGCCGTCCATGACGCACCGCTCGAGCAGCCGCTGCGCGTCCGCCTTGTGCGGGTGCGGCGCACCCACCAGGTACATCGGGACGTTCGAGTCCACGAAGATCACGGCAGGTCGCCGTAGCCCCGGGAGATCTCCGCGAGCATCCGATCCATGTCGGCGGTCGGGAAGGCGTTCCGCGCCGCGGATCGGATGGCCTTGAGCTTCGCCTCCGGGTCGGTGCGAGGCTCTCCGCGGCGGGCTGCCCGGAGGGCGTCGCGGACCCACTCCGCGACGCTCATCCGGCGCTGCCGGGCGAGCCTCCCGATCTCGCGGAAGTCCCTCTCGTCGAGGAGGACCTGGAGACGCTTGCTCACGTAGTGAGGATAAATGACTCACCTCTATGAGTCAATCCGGCTCCTCGGAGCCCTCCCTTGCGCCTTCTTCCCGGCCGGCCGCGCCGCCGCCTCGGGCACCGGCCTCGCCAGCTCCTCGTACAGGTAGACCGCCGAGAGGATTCCCTTCTGGTAGTTCTCGAGGTCGAGCCGCTCGTTCGGCGCGTGGCTGTTCTCGTCCGGGAGGCCGAAGCCCATCAGGATCACCGGGCAGCGGAGCGCCTCCTGGATCGTGGCCGTGAACGGGATCGACCCGCCCTCGCGGGTGAGGACCGGCCTCCGTCCGAAGGCGCGCTCGAGCGCCCGCTCGGTGGCCCGGAAGGCCGGGTCGTCCACCGGCGCCAGGAAGGCCGAGCCGCCGTGCAGGTTCGTGACGGTGACCTTCACCTCGCGCGGCGCGATCTTCCTCACGTAGGCGGTGAACTTCCGCGCGATCTCCTCGGGCGTCTGGTCCGGGACGAGGCGCATGGAGATCTTCGCCCCGGCCCGCGCCGGGATGATGGTCTTCGCCCCCTCGCCCTGGAACCCGCCCCAGATCCCGTTCACCTCGAGCGTGGGCCGGGCCCAGATCCGCTCGAGCACGTGGAAGCCCTTCTCGCCCCAGGCGGCGGGCGGGCTCCCGGCCGAGGCGAGCCACTCCCCCTTCCGGAAGGGCAGGCGCCGCACGTTCGCCCGCTCGCGCGCGGTGAGCTTGCGGACCCGGTCGTAGAAGCCCGGGACGAGCACCTTGCCCGAGGCGTCCTGGAGCCGGGAGATCATCCGCGCCAGGGCGTTGGCCGGGTTCAGGACCGCGCCGCCGAACGAGCCGGAGTGCAGGTCCACCGACGGGCCCTCCACGTCCAGCTGCATGTAGGCGAGACCGCGCAGGCCGTAGCAGATCGACGGGACCCCCTTCCCGAACATGGGGCTGTCGGAGACCACCACCGCGTCGGCGCGGAGCCGCTCCTTCTCGGCGGCGAGGAAGGCGCCCAGGTGCTTCGACCCGACCTCCTCCTCGCCCTCGAAGATCATCTTCACGTTCACCGGCGGGCCGCCGGCCTTGCGCCAGGCCTCGAAGGCCTTGAGGTGCAGCCACACCTGCCCCTTGTCGTCCACCGCGCCGCGCGCGTAGAGGTTGCCCTCCCGCACCTCCGGCTCGAAGGGCGGCGAGATCCACTGCTCGAGCGGGTCGACCGGCTGGACGTCGTAGTGGCCGTAGACGAGGATCGTCCGGGCGCCCGGCCCCGCTCCCATCCACTCTCCGTACACGACGGGGTGGCCGGCGGTGGGGAAGATCCGCGTCTCGATCCCGAGCCGGGCCATCTCGGCGCGCAGGAACTCGGCGGCCCGGGCCACCTCCGGCGCGTGGGCGGAGGAGGAGCTGATGGAGGGGATCCGCAGGAAGGCGACCAGCTCGTCGACGTGGCGCTGCCGGTTTTCGTCCAGGTGCGCGGCGAGGTCCATGGCTTTGGTCTCCCGGTGGGGCGCGGGCGGTGGCGCCCGAGGCTACACCGGCCCGCCCCGGCCCGCCGCGAAATCGGCGGAGAGGCCGAGCCGGGCCAGGTCCTCCGGCGTGTTGGCGTTCTCGAGGGAGCGGCCGGAGGGGTCGAGGGCCCGCCACTCGGCCTCCTCCACCACCCTGGTGCGGACGGCGGCGGCGAGGTCCCGCAGGGACGGGTCGCCCGAGCGCAGCAGCCGGTCGAGGACGGGCAGGCAGTCGCGCGACCAGAAGGCGTGCAGGGGCTCGAGCCGGCCGCCCGCCCTCACCAGCACCGCGTCCGCGCCCGCCCGGAGCGCCGCCAGCCCGAGGATGGGCTCGCGCGAGAGGAAGGGCATGTCGCAGGCCGCCGCGAAGACCCACCCGGTCCGGGCGGCGGAGAGCGCGGCGTGCAGGCCGCCCGGCGCGCCCTTCCCGCGGACGAGGTCCGCCACCACCGGCGCCCCGAGCGCCGCGTAGGGGGCGGGGTCGTTCGCCACGACCAGGGCCGCGCCGAAGAGCTCCCGGAAGAGCCGGAGGGAACGGGCGGCGATGGGCTCGCCCGCCGCGCGGAGGAGCCCCTTCGGCACCCCGCCCAGGCGCACCGCCCGCCCGCCGGCGATCAGGGCGCCCGTGCAGCCTTCGATCTCGGCGGGAGCCGTCATGTGCGTGCGCCGCGCCGGGCACGACCCGGCCGGGCCCGATTCTAACGCGCGGCGGCGCAGAGGAGTTGGTGCGCCGCGCGTGATTTGTAGTAAATACGCCCCTCCATGACGCCGGAACAGCGGCTGGCGGCCTTCCAGAAGTTCGTGGAAGCGAGCCCGGACGATCCCTTCGCCCGGTACTCGCTCGCCATGGCCCTGCGAACCGCCGGCCGCGGCGAGGAGGCCGCCGCCGAGTTCCGGGAGATCGCGCGCCGCCGCCCGGAGTACGTCCCGACCTACCTCATGCTCGGGCAGGTGCTCGAGGCGCTGGGGCGGGACGGCGAGGCGGCCCGGGCCTACCGGGACGGCATCGCGGCCGCGTCGAAGCCCGGCGACGGGCACGCCCGGAGCGAGCTGGAGCAGGCGCTCGCGCAGTTGAGCGCCCGAGGAGCCTAGAGGATGAGCCCCAAGGACCCCAGGTACGCGCAGATCCCCGCCGACGAGCCGGCGCCTCGCCCCTCGCTCGGCGGGCTCATGAAAGGCAGGCGCGCCCTGGTCACGGGCGTCGCCAACGAGCGCTCCATCGCCTGGGCGATCGCCGAGGCGTTCGCGGCGGAGGGGGCCGAGCTGGCCTTCACCTACGCGGGCGAGTCGATGGAGCGCCGCGTGCGGCCGCTGGCGGAGACCCTGAAGCCGGCGGCCATCCTCGACATGGACGTGGGGCGCGACGACGCCATCGAGAAGGCGGCGAAGGACCTCGGGAAGGTGTGGGACCGGCTCGACGTGCTCGTCCACTCCATCGGCTACGCGCCGCGCGAGGCGCTGGGCGGCCGGTTCACCGACGTGACGACTCGCGAGGTGTGGCGGATCGCGCTCGACATCTCCGCCTACTCGCTCGTCGGCCTCGGGCGCGCCTTCAAGCCCATGATGCGCCCGGGCTCGAGCATCGTGTCGCTCAGCTACTACGCGGCGGAGAAGGTGGTCCGGAACTACAACGTCATGGGGGTCGCCAAGGCGGCGCTCGAGAGCGCGACCCGGTACATGGCCGACGATCTCGGCCTGGACGGGATCCGCGTGAACGCGATCAGCGCGGGGCCCCTCAAGACCCTGGCCGCGTACGGCATCCGGGGCATGCGCTCCATGCTCAACGAGAACGCGGAGAAGACGCCGCTCCGGCGGAACATCGAGCAGGACGACGTGGCGCGGGCGGCGCTCTACCTCTGCTCCGAGCTGGCCCGGAACGTCACCGGCGAGGTCCTGTACGTGGACGCCGGGCAGAACATCCTCGGCATCGTCTCCATGGAGTAGCCGGCCCCGCCAGCTAGACGAAGCGCCCGTGCCGGATCCCGTTCACCACGAAGGGGTTCGTGCGCCGCTCCTCCCCGATGGTCCCGCCCGGCCCGTGCCCCGGGTGGAAGCGCACGTCGTCGCCCAGCACGAAGAGCCGCTCCCGGATGGAGGCGAGGAGCGCGTCGAGGTCGCCGCCGGGGAGGTCGGTCCGGCCGATCGACCCCGAGAAGAGCGTGTCGCCGGTGAAGACCACCTTCGCCTCCGGGAAGTGGAGGCAGCAGGAGCCGGGCGTGTGGCCGGGCGTGTGGATCACCCTGGCCTCGAGATCGCCCACCCGGAAGACCTCGCCGTCCTCGTGGAACCGGTCCACCGTCAGCGGCCCCACCGGGTCGAAGCCGAACGTCTCCGCCTGCCTGGGGAGCGACTCGGCCCAGCCCACGTCGCCGGCGTGGAGCGTGAGCGGCGCGCCGGTGGCCGCCCGCGCCTCGGCCCCGCCCGCCACGTGGTCCACGTGGCCGTGCGTGCAGAAGATCCGCGTCACCCGGAAGCCCTCCGGGGAGCGCAGCCCGAGCGCGCGCGCGACGTCGCCGCCCGGATCG
>DATIUR010000249.1:0-4012 GCA_035466675.1 Anaeromyxobacteraceae bacterium
GCCTCGGCGCCCGCCTCGCGGGCCGCCGCCGCCAGGGCCCGGCCGTTCGACTCGACGATCTGCCCGGGCCCGGGCCGCCGGCCCGCCGGCACGAGCTCGTCTCCGGTGGGAAGGATCGCCACCCGCGGGCGCCGCCGCACCAGGGCGTCCGTCCGCCCGAGCGCGGCCGCGAGCCCGACCGAGCCCGGGTCGAGCACGGCGCCCGCCCGGAGCGGCGCGGAGCCGGCCCGCACGTCGCTCCCGGCGGGGCGCACGAAGCGCCCGGCCTCGGCCGGCCGGAGGAAGAGGGCGAGGCGGCCCGATCGCCGGACCTGCTCCTGCTGCTCCACCGCGTCCGCGCCTCTCGGCAGGGGCGCCCCGGTGTAGATCCGGCAGCAGGCGCCCGGCGGGAGCGGCCCGGGGGCGGGGCGGCCGGCGAAGACCTCGTAGGCGACGGGGAGGCGCGCCCCGGCCGCCCGGGCGTCCCGGGCGCGGAGGGCGTAGCCGTCCATGGTGGAGGCGTCGAAGGCGGGCAGGGCGCCCGGCGAGCGCACGTCCTCGGCCAGCGCCCGTCCCACCGCCTCGGCGAGCGGGACGCGCTCCGGGGGAAGCGGCGCGGTGTCGGCGAGCGCCGCCAGGATGCGCCGGAGCGCGACGGGGGGAGCGAGCACGGAGCGTTCATAGCACACCATCAGGCAGCGCCGGTGCCGTCCACGGGCCCCGCGGGGGAGGCGTTCCCCTCGTCGCTCCGCTCACCCGTCCTACCGCCGCCGGCCACCTCGGCGGCGGCCCTTCCCGGAGCCTCCTCCGCGGCGCCGGGCGGGCTCGCCGCGGCGGCGGCCTCCCGGACCCCCTCGCGGGGCCCCTGCGGTCCGCCGTCCGGGCCGGGGCGATCGGGCGGCGGCGGCCGGGAGGGAGGGACCCTCCTCGCCCACCAGCCGGAGGTCGATGCGCCGCCGTCCCGGGTCGGCCGAGACGACCTCCACCTCCACCGCGTCGCCCACCCGGAAGACGCGTCCGCCGACGCGGTCCACCAGCGCGTGGAGCCGGGTGTCGAGCTCGATCCGCCCGGCCATCTGGTCGGCCCGGACCAGGCCCTCCACGAACCAGCGCTCCAGCTCGACGAAGAAGCCGAACTCGGTCACCGCCGAGACCACGCCGCGGTGGCGCTCGCCCACCTCGTTCCGCATGAGGAGCGCGGCGTAGTAGGCGGCGATCTCCCGCTCCGCCTCCATGGAGGCCCGCTCGCGCTCCGAGGAGAGCAGCGCCGTCTCCTCCAGGGCGGGCGCCGCCACGCGGGTGGGGTGGCCGCCCTGCCGCCGCGACCACTCCTCCGCCAGCAGCCGATGGACCATCAGGTCCGGGTAGCGGCGGATGGGCGAGGTGAAGTGCAGGTAGTGCTCGGCGGCGAGCCCGTAGTGCCCGATGTTCTCGGGGCTGTAGATGGCCTGCATCATGGCCCGCAGGAGCAGCTGGTTCAGGGCGCGCTGCTGGGCGTGGCCCCGGAACCGGTGCAGGAGGGCGTTCAGGGCGCGCGGATCCACCGGCGGCTCCGGGACGTCGAACCCGTGCATCCCGGCCAGGTCCAGGAAGGCGCGGAGCTTCTCCTCGTCGGGCAGGCCGTGGACCCGGTAGATGGTGGGGAGCTTCCGCCGGCCGAACCAGCGCGCCACCGCCTCGTTCGCGGCGAGCATGAACTCCTCCACGATCCGGTGCGCGCGGTTGCGCGGGCGCTTGACGATGCCCGTCACCGCGCCGTCCGCGTCGAGGACGATCTTCGCCTCCGGCAGGTCGAAGTCGATGGCGCCGCGCCCCTGGCGCATGGCCCCGAGGCGCTCCTGCAGCTCGGCCATCCGCTCGAACCCCTCCCGGAACCGCTCGCGGTGCGGCAGCCGCTCGCCGGCGAGCACCCGCGCCACCTCGTCGTAGGTGCAGCGCGCCGCGCTCCGCATCACGGCCTGGTAGACCTCGGCCTCCTTGGTCTCGCCCTTCGCGTCCACCACCAGGTCCGCCACCAGGCAGAGCCGGTCCACCTCGGGGTTGAGCGAGCAGATACCGTTCGACAGGCGCTCCGGGAGCATGGGGAGCACCTGCATGGGGAAGTAGACGCTCGTCCCGCGCCGGCGCGCCTCGAGGTCGAGCGCGGAGCCGGGGCGGACGTAGTGGGCCACGTCGGCGATGGCCACCACCAGGCGCCAGGCCGGCTTCCCGCGCCGCGCCGGCAGGCGCTCCACGAAGACCGCGTCGTCGAAGTCGCGCGCGTCCTCGCCGTCGATGGTGACGAGCGGGAGCGAGGTGATGTCCCGCCGCCCGCGCCGGTCGTCCGGCAGGACCCGGTCCGGCGTCCTCTCCGCCTCGGCGCGCACCTCCTCCGGGAAGACGTCGGCGAACCCCCTCGCGTAGGCCACCCGGAGGACCTCGACCCGCGGCTCCCCCGGGCGGCCGATGGCCTCGAGCACCGCGCCGGAGAGGCGGGCCCCCGGGTCGAGGGCCACCTTCACCACCTCCCCGTCGCGCGCCTCCGAGGACTCCGGGACCGGGACCGTCCCCTCGAACTCCGGGTCGACCGGGACGACGAAGCTCTGCCGCCCCCGGGCGTGGTAGGTGCCGATGAGGAGGCGGCGCCGGCGCTCCATCACCCGGACGATCCGGCCGGCGGTCCGGCCCCCGCGGCCCGGGACGACCTCCATCGCCACCAGGTCGCCGTCGAGCGCCTTGGACGCCTCGTCCGGAGGGACGAAGACGTCGTCGCCCTTGCGGTCGAGCCGCGCCACGAAGCCGAAGCCGTCGCGGTGGCGCTTCAGCGTCCCCAGGATCGCCTTCCCGGGCGCTCGCCGGCCGGCCCGCGCCGGCGCGAGCTTCCCGGAAGGAGCGGCGGCCGGCCGGGCGCCGGGCAGGGAGAAGCGCTTCCCGTCGCGGAGGACCAGCCCCTCGCGCACGAGGTCGCGCAGGGTCCGCTTCACCTCGGTGCGCTCGCCCGGGTGCATCCGGGCGCGCTGCATCACCTCGCCCACGCCGAGCGGCTTGCCGCCCGCCTGGCGAAGCTCGGCCAGGAGCGCCTCGCGCCGCCGATCCGTCCCTCCCCGGGTGGTCATGGCGCGGCAGTCTACAGCTTCCCGGCCGGCGCGCGCGGGAATCGCGGCGTCTGGCCGGAGCTGGCGGGCGTGCGCCGGCCGCTCTCGCATGCTAAATGACCCGGCCGTGACGCTCGAGACCGGAGTGCTCCTCGCAGCCGCGGCCTTCGTGGCCGGGACCGTCAACGCCATCGCCGGCGGCGGCACGCTCGTCAGCTTCCCGGCCCTGCTCGCGGCCGGGGTTCCGGCGGTGGCGGCCAACGCCACCAACACGGTGGCCGTCTTCCCGGGCCAGCTGGCGAGCTCGTTCGCCTACCGCTCCCACCTCCGCGAGGAGCGGCGGCGCGCGCTGGTGCTCTCGGTGCCCTCGCTCCTGGGCGGCGTGGTCGGGTCGGTGCTCCTCCTGGCGCTGCCGGAGCGGTTCTTCGAGGCGGCGGTGCCCTGGCTCATCCTGTTCGCCTGCCTGCTCCTGGCCTTGCAGGGGCAGCTCCGGCGCCTGGCGTCGCGGGGCCGGTTCGGGAACCACCCCGCCGCGCTCTGGGTGATCCAGCTCGCCATCTCGATCTACGGCGGCTACTTCGGCGCCGGCATCGGCATCCTCATGCTGGCCGCCATGGGCGTGCTCCTCCCCTCGTCCATCCAGCACGCGAACGCCCTCAAGGTGCTCTTCTCGACGCTCATCAACGCCATCGCCGCGGTCATCTTCGTCCTGGCCGGGGCGATGCGGCCGGTCGAGGCCGTGCTGATGGCCGCGTCGGCCATGCTGGGCGGCTTCCTCGGGGCGCGCCTCGCCCAGCGGCTCCCGCCGGCGGGCATGCGCGCCTTCGCCATCCTGGTGGGCCTCTACGCGGCGGGAAGGATGTTCTTGCGGGGGTAGGGCGCCGCCACGCGGGCGCCTGGCAGTTCATGGAAGAGGTTGCAGGGGCGCCTCGACTCCGACTTGTCGCGAGCGCCGCCTC
>DATIUR010000250.1:0-5356 GCA_035466675.1 Anaeromyxobacteraceae bacterium
TGGGAGCTGCGGGCCCGGCCGGGCGAGCGCTTCGGAGTATCGTTGGCGTAGGCACTACTTTCCGAACTGACCCGGCATCCGCCTGGTCACGGGCCCCACTGGGCGCCGGCACGGTCGCGGGCGCGCCGACGACGCGCCTTCGGCCTCGCGAGATCGAGGTCAGAAGAGGCGCGGCGCCTCACCGCCCCGCGACGGCGAGCGTTTCGCGCGCGAGCTGCCGGACGATGTCGCCGGCAGGCCGGACGTCCCTCACCACCTCGCACGACCCACCCGCCCACATGGGCGCGTGCTCTGGATCCCCGTCGAGCTCGGGCACGATCATCCCCGGCTCGTAACGCATCCACTGCTCCTCCGTGCCCCAGGCGTGGCGACCGTACCGATGGGCGTCCCTTCGCCGGGTCGCCGTCCGGGCCCGGGCCGCCCCGCCGCCTCCCACTCCGCGACCACCTCGTTGCGCAGCACGCGGTGCGGTGCGTCGGGCCAGCCGACGTCGAAGAGCGTGGTGAGCACGGTGTCCGCCGCGCGGCCGCGGATCACGCGCGCCTTGTACGCGGAGTGGATGCGGGCCTCCGCGCCGGCGACGAAGCGCGTTCCGAGCCACACCCCCTGGCCTCCGAGCCGCAGGGCGCGCGCGATGCCGGCTCCGTCGCCGATCCCGCCCGCGGCCAGCACCGCGCTGACGCTCGCGAGGAAGCCACGGCGCGACCACGGCATCCCGCAATGCTATGCGCGGCCCTCGGAATCCCTCCAGCGCCGTCCCCATCCGGAGGTCGCTCGCTCGCAGTGCCCTCCCGCCGCGACGACCGCCACGACGGGCGATGCGCCGCCCAGCGAGACGCCGGGCCGGCCGGGATGCCCCGCCCGTCGGCGCCGGCGCCCGTCCGTCGGCGCCGCCCGCCATCCGTCGCAGCGTCCGGCAGGGGCGGTGGATCGTCTCGTAGGTTGCCTCCGTGCCCAAGGAGGCCACCATGACCCGACGCCACCGGCGCGGACGCGCCGACGGAACCCTCGTCACCACCCTCGCCCTCGCCGCCGCCCTCGCCCTGGCCGCCGCGCCCGCCCGGGGCGCCGCGTCCGAGGCCGCGCCCTTCCTCGCCGCCTTCGACGAGTTCCAGCGCGGCCTCGCCGGCGATCGCGCCGCGAACGAGCGCGCGAACGCGCAGTTCCAGCGGCTCGTCGACGCGGAGCCCACGAACCCGCTCTACCTCGCCTACCTCGGCAGCACCTTCACGCTCCTCGGCCGCGACGCATGGGCGCCCTGGACCAAGATGCGCGAGACCGAGCGGGGGCTCGCCCTCATCGACAAGGCCCTCGCGCTGCTCGACGCGGGCCACGACCGGCAGGCCGTGCGCGGCGTGCCCGTCTCGATGGAGGTCCGTCTCGACGCCGCCGCCACCTTCCTCGCCGTGCCCGGCTTCATGCACCGCATCGAGCCGGCGCGCGCGGTCGTGGCGGACGCCCTGGCGAGCCCGGCGTTCGCGGCCACTCCCGGCCCGGTGAAGGCGCGCCTGCTCCTCCAGGCCGCGGTCCTCGCCCGCAAGGACCGGAAGCCCGAGGAGGAGAGCGCCGCCCTCGAGCGGGCGCTCGCCGCCGGCCCCGACGACGCCACCGCCGGCGCGATCCGCGCCCGCCTGATGGAGCTCGGCCGATGACCGCCACGACCTCGTCTCCGCTGCTCCGGCTGCGCGGCGTCTCGAAGTCCTACGGGGAGGGCGAGACCGCCGTGCACGCCCTGCGTGGCCTCGACCTCGACGTCCAGGCGGGCGACTTCGTCGCCCTCACCGGGCCGTCGGGGAGCGGCAAGAGCACGCTCCTCCACCTGTGCGGCCTCATCGACAGGCCGGACGCCGGCGAGCTGCACCTCGAGGGGCGGGACACCGGCGCCCTCTCCGGCCGCGACCTCGCGCACCTGCGGCGCGACAGGCTCGGCTTCGTCTTCCAGGGCTTCAACCTCGTGCCGGTGCTCACCGCTCACGAGAACGTGGAGTACCCGCTCCTCCTCGCCGGGGTGGAGCCGCGGGAGCGCGCGGCCCGCACGCTCCGCATGCTGGAGCGGGTGGGCCTCGGCGCGCTCGCCGGGCGCCGGCCCGACCAGCTCTCGGGAGGCCAGCGCCAGCGGGTGGCCGTCGCCCGGGCGCTCGTCGGCGGCCCGGCGCTCGTGCTCGCCGACGAGCCCACCGCCAACCTCGACGGCGCCACCGCCACCCAGGTCATCGACCTCATGCACGAGCTCGGGCGGGACGAGGGCGCCACCTTCATCGTGGCCACGCACGACGCGCGCATGACCTCGCGCTGCGATCGCGTGGTCGCCCTGGCCGACGGGGTGCTCTCGTGAAGTGGCTCTGGTTCGCCGTGAAGAACGTCCTGCGCAACCGGCGGCGCTCGGCCGTCACCGTGCTCATCGCCGCCGTGGGCACCGCCGCCATCCTGGTGGGCGGCGGCTTCGCCCAGTTCACCTACGAGTCGCTGAAGGAGCAGGCGGCGCGCGAGACCGGCCACCTCGTGGTGGCCCACCGCCGCCACTTCGACGCGGAGGAGGACCAGCCGCTCCAGCACGGCCTCGCCGACCCCGGGGCCCTGCGGGCGCGGCTCCTCTCCGACGCGCGGGTGCGCGCGGTCCTGCCCCGCGTCCAGCTCTCGGGCCTCGTGAGCAACGGCGACAAGTCGGCGGTGTTCGTGGGGACGGGGGTGGACGCCGGCGGGGAGTTCGCGGTGCGCGGCCCGTTCCTGACCGTCACCGCCGGCGACGTCCTGTCGATGCGGGCCGCCGCCGGCGGCGAGCCCGAGATCATGCTGGGGCAGGACCTCGCCCGGTCGCTCCACGCGGAGCCCGGCAGCTCGCTCACCCTCATGGCCACCACCACCGAGGGGAGCCTCAACGCGCTCGACGTCCGCGTGAAGGGCGTCTTCTCGGTGGGCGTGCCCGAGGTCGACAAGCGCGCCGTCCTCGTGCACCTCGGCACGGCCCAGCGGCTCCTGGTCTCGGACAGGGTGAGCACGCTCTCGGTGTACCTCCACGAGACCGCGGCCACCGACGCCGTGGCCGCCGCGCTCCACCGCGACCTGCCCGACCGCGCCGTCCGGACCTGGCTCGACCAGGCCACCTTCTACCTGGCCGTGCGCGGGCTCTACGACCGCATCTTCGGCCTCCTCGGCGTGGTGCTCGTGATCATGGTGCTGTTCGCCGTCTCGAACACCCTGGGGATGGCCGTGCTGGAGCGCACCCGGGAGATCGGGACGCTCCGGGCCATGGGCACCTCGCCGGGCCAGGTGGTCCGCAACTTCGCGCTGGAGGGGCTCGTCATCGGCGCCGCGGGCGCCGTGCTCGGCATGACCGTGGCCGTCGCCACCTCGGTGATCTTCGACGTCCTCGGCCTGCGCATGCCGCCGCCCCCGGGCCGCTCCGCGGGTTACCCGCTGCACATCGAGCTGCCGCCGGCGCTGTTCGCCGTCACCGCCGCCGCCGTCGTCCTCTCGGCCGTCGTCGCCGCCTGGGCCGTGAGCCGCAAGGCGGCCCGCAAGTCCATCGTGGAGGCCCTCGCCCATGTCTAGGTTCGCGATCGTCGCGCTCCTCTCCCTCGCCTCGGCCGCGCCGGCCCGGGCCGCCGACGTGCAGGCCCTGCTGCGCAAGGCCGACGCCTACCGCCTCGCCGAGGGCGCCATGGCGGTCGAGACGACGCTGGAGACCTTCAAGGCCGGCGTGCTCGACAAGGAGCGCCGCTACCTCGTGTTCGTCAGGCCCGGCCGGCGCTCGCTCGTGCTCTCGCGGTCGCCGGTGGAGAAGGGCCAGAAGATCCTCATGCTGGGGGACGACTTCTGGATGGTGCTGCCCTCCTCGCAGCGTCCCATCCGCATCACCCCGGCCCAGAAGCTCCTCGGCGACGCCGCGGCCGGCGACGTGGCCACCATGGCCTGGGCCGACGACTACGCGGGCGAGGTGGCGGGCGAGGAGGACGTGGACGGGCGCCCCTGCCTGCGGCTCCGGCTCGCGGCCCGCCGCAGGGGCGTCACCTACGCGCGCGTCGAGCTCTGGCTCTCCCGGGCCGATTCCCGCCCGGTGAAGGCGGACCTCTACGTGGCCTCGGAGAAGCTCGCCAAGCGGGCCAGCTTCGCCGTCGAGCCCGTCGACGGCCGCCTGCAGGTCTCCGCCATGACGCTGGTGGACCAGATCCAGACGAGCCGCCAGACAGTCATCCGCTACCTCGCCCGCCGGCCCCGCGCCCTGCCCGACGCGTACTTCAACCCGATGTTCCTCTCGCGGAACGAGCCCGGGGAGTAGGCCATGTCCGTGCGTGGAACGTCTGCCCTGGCCCTCGCGCTCCTCGTCGCCGTCCCGGGCCCGGCCCGGGCCCTCGACCCGGCGGCGATCGACCTCCAGCTCCGCCTCCGCGCCGCGCCCGAGGGCACCTGGGCGCAGCGGGGCAGCCCCTTCGCCCCCGCCGCCGAGCTCGCCGGCATCGGCCGGGAGCGCGGCCGGGGCGAGGCGGAGCTGCGCGTGCGCGGCCGGAGCCTCACCGCCGACCTCTCCGCGCGCACGACCTCGCTCGCGGGGTCGCGCCCCGCGAGCGACGGCGTGGTGAACGAGCTCTTCGCCGAGGCCGAGCTCGCCGGGCAGCACTTCACCCTGGGGAAGAAGGTGCTGCCCTGGGACGTGGGCTTCGGCTTCCGGCCGCTCGACGTGATCCAGCAGGAGGCGCGGCGCGCCTTCCTCCCCTTCGCCCTCGAGGGCGTGCCCCTCGTCGCCTGGGAGCGGTTCGGCGAGCGCGGGGCCACCGCGGTCGTGTGGGCGAACCCGCTCCGCGGCCGGGCGCCGCGGGCGCGCGAGGACGAGTCCTGGGCCCTGCGCCACTACCAGCGGCTGGGCGGGCTCGACCTCCACGCCGTGGGGCGCTGGAGCCGCCGCACCCTGGGAGAGGCGGGCGCCGCCGCCGCCGTGGTGCTCGGCGACGCGGTCGAGCTCCACGGCTCGGCGCTCTACCAGCGGCGCCTCGAGCGCCCCGGCGACGCCCGGCTCGACCCGGGCGCCGCGCCCATCGCCGCCGCCGACCCGGCGCGCGTGCGCGTGTCGCAGGACGCCGTCGCGGCCCTCGTCGGGCTCACGCTCACGCCGGGCCGGGACCTGTCGTTCGTGGCGGAGGGCTGGATCGACCCCGCCGCGCCGACGGCCTCGGAGTGGAAGGCCATGGCCGCCCTGGCCCGCAGCCAGCGGGCCCTGCTGTCCGGCGACACGGTCCCGCGGCCCCTGGTGCTCGCGAACCTCGCCTGGGGCACGCGGGCCTTCGGCGGGCGGAGCCTGGTCCGGGAGAACGTGTACCTGCGCGCCACCCAGCGCTGGGATCGGCTCGAGCCGGAGGTG
>DATIUR010000251.1:0-14480 GCA_035466675.1 Anaeromyxobacteraceae bacterium
CCTGTCCCTCCCGACGCAGCGCGAGGAGCGCTGGGTCAAGGACAAGGTCGCGATGGAGGCGGCCGCCAAGCAGGCCGGGGTGGACCTGCGCATCCAGGTCACCGACAACGACGCCGGCAAGCAGGTGGCCCAGTGCGAGAACCTCATCTCGCAGGGCGTGAAGGTGCTCATCCTCGCCCCGCACGACGCCTCCAGCGCCTCGGTCATCATCGACAAGGCGGTCAAGGCCGGGATCAAGGTGGTGAGCTACGACCGGCTCGTCACCGACTCGACACATGACTACTACTACCTCTCCTTCGACAACGTGAAGGTGGGCGAGCTGCAGGGCGAGTTCATCACCAAGAAGGTCCCGAAGGGGACCTACGTGGTCCTGGCCGGCTCCCCCACCGACAACAACGCCAAGCTCTTCCGCGAGGGGGCCATGAAGTTCATCGGGCCGCTGGCGCAGAAGGGCGACATCAAGGTGGTGATGGACCAGTTCGTGAAGGACTGGCAGCCGGCGGAGGCCCAGAAGCTGATGGAGCAGGCGCTCACCGCCAACCAGAACAGGATCGACGCCGTGCTCGCCCCCAACGACGGGACGGCGGGCGGGGCCATCCAGGCCCTGGCCGCCCAGGGCCTGGCCGGCAAGGTCCCCGTGACCGGGCAGGACGCCGAGCTGGCGGGCGCGATCCGCATCGTCCAGGGCACGCAGAGCATGACCGTCTTCAAGGACACGCGACTGCTCGGGAAGAAGGCGATCGAGATGGCGATCGCCCTGGCGGAGGGCAAGCCCATCGACACCCAGGGGAAGGTGGTCTTCAACAACAAGAAGGACGTGCCGTCGGTCCTGCTCACGCCCTTCGTGGTCACGCGCGACAACCTCGACGCCATGCTGATCGACAGCGGGTACCTCAAGCGGGAGCGCGTCTACCGCAAGTAACACGGCCGGGGAGGGGGCGGGCCACCGCTCCCTCCCGTCCTCTCCAGGGCCATGGGCGACCTCCTGCTCGAGATGCGAGGCATCACGAAGGAGTTCCCGGGCGTCCGGGCGCTCGACGGGGTCACCTTCCAGGTCCGGCGGGGGGAGATCCACGCGCTGGTGGGCGAGAACGGGGCGGGCAAGTCCACCCTGATGAAGGTGCTCTCCGGCTACTACCCGCACGGCAGCTACGGCGGGGAGATCGTGCTGGACGGCCAGCCGCAGCGCTTCGCCGGGATCCGCGACGGCGAGCGGGCGGGGATCGCCGTCATCTACCAGGAGCTCGCCCTGGTGAAGCAGATGACCATCGCCGAGAACGTCTTCCTGGGGGCCGAGCTCCAGCGCGCCCGGGGGGTGATCGACTGGAACCGGACCTACCAGGAGACGGCCCGGGCCCTGGCGCAGGTGGGGCTCGGGCTGAGCCCGGCCACGCGCGTCGGCGACATCGGGGTGGGCTCGCAGCAGCTGGTGGAGATCGCCAAGGCCCTCTCGAAGGACGCGCGCCTCCTCGTGCTCGACGAGCCGACCGCCGCCCTCACCGAGGCCGAGACCGAGAACCTGCTCGGCATCCTGGACGCGCTGCGGAAGCGCGGCGTCACCTGCATCTACATCTCGCACCGGCTCCGGGAGGTGACCCGCATCGCCGACCGGGTCACGGTCCTTCGGGACGGCCGGACGGTCTGCACCGAGGACAAGGCGGAGATGCCCGAGGAGCGCATCATCCGGAACATGGTGGGGCGCGACCTCACCACCATGTACCCGAGGCGGGCCCGGACGGCGGGCGAGACCATCCTGGAGGTGAAGCGCTGGACCGTGGAGGACCCGCTCACCGGCGACCTGGCCTGCGACGACGTCTCCTTCCAGGTCCGCAGGGGCGAGATCCTGGGGCTGGCCGGCCTCATGGGGGCGGGCAGGACCGAGCTGGTGATGAGCCTCTTCGGGGCCTGGGGTCGGGTCCGGGCCGGCGAGGTGCTGCTCGAGGGCAGGCCGGTCGCGATCGCGAGCGCCTGCGACGCGATCCGGCAGGGGATCGCCCTCGTCTCCGAGGACCGCAAGCGCTACGGCCTCGTGCTGGGGATGGACGTGAAGGAGAACTCGACCCTGGCGAGCCTGGCCCGGATCGCCCGGCTCTTCGTCATCGACAGGAACGAGGAGATCCGGTGCGCCTCACGGTACGTGAAGGAGCTCCGCACCAAGACCCCGTCGCTGGAGCAGCGGGTGGGGAACCTCTCCGGCGGGAACCAGCAGAAGGTGGTCCTGGCCAAGTGGCTGCTCACGCAGCCGAAGGTCCTGTTCCTCGACGAGCCCACCCGCGGCATCGACGTGGGGGCCAAGGTCGAGATCTACAACATCATGAACGACCTGGTGGACCGCGGGGTCGGGGTGGTCATGGTCTCCTCGGAGCTCCCCGAGGTCCTCGGGATGAGCGACCGGATCCTGGTCATCCACGAGGGACGGATCGGGGGGGTCCTGGGCCGTGACGAGGCGACCGAGGAGCGGGTCATGCACTACGCGACGGGCGCCGCCTAGGGCGGAGCCGCCGCCGGCCGACGCCGGGAGGGTCCATGGAGAGCACGTCCAGCGTGGAAGCGGCGGGCCGCGAGGGAGGCATCCGGGAGCTGCTGGTCCGGTCGATCCGGCACAACACCAAGCAGTACACCATGGCCCTGGCGCTGGTGGCGATCTGGCTCACCTTCGCCTTCCTGACCGAGGGCATCTTCCTCACCCCCAGGAACCTCTCCAACCTCTTCGTCCAGAGCGTCACCACCGCCATCCTGGCCATCGGGATGGTGCTCGTGATCGTGGCGGGGCACATCGACCTGTCGGTCGGGTCGGTGATGGGGTTCACCGGAGCGGTCTGCGCGATGCTCCTCATCGATCGGGAGTGGGGGATCCTGCCGGCCGTGCTGGCCACGCTGGGGGTCGGCCTGGCCATCGGCGCCTGGCACGGCTTCTGGGTGGCCTACCGCAAGGTGCCCGCCTTCATCGTGTCGCTCGCCTCGATGCTCGCCTTCCGCGGGCTCATCATCGGGATCACCGGCGGGCAGACGCAGGGCCTGGAGATGGCGCCCGAGCGCACCGCGGAGGTCTTCAAGCTGGTGGGGCAGGGCTACCTGCCCACCATCCGCGACGCGGCCGAGGGACGGGTCCACGACACGAGCCTCTACTTCTCCCTGGCCGTCATCGGCGTCTTCGTGGCGTGGAGCCTGCGCAAGCGGGCGGCCCGGCGGCGGTACGGCTTCTCGGTCCTGCCCGGCTGGGCGGAGGGGCTCCGGCTCGCCTTCCTCTCCGCCATCGTCTTCACCTTCGCGATGATCATGGTGATCTACCTGGGCATCCCCTGGTCGGTGGTCCTGCTGCTCGGGCTGGCGGTGCTCTTCTCCTTCGTCGCCAGCGACACCACCTTCGGGCGGCACCTCTACGCGATCGGCGGAAACCCGGACGCGGCGCGGCTCTCCGGCATCCAGGTGGCCCGCAACACCTTCGCGCTCTTCATGGTCATGGGGCTCATGACCGCGGTAGCCGGGATCGTCTACACCTCGCGGCTGAACGCGGCCACCACCTCGGCCGGCCAGAACGCGGAGCTCGACGCCATCGCGGCGGCCGTCATCGGCGGAACCTCCCTGCTCGGCGGGGAGGGAACCATCTTCGGCGCCATCATCGGGGCGCTGGTGATGGCGTCGCTCGACAACGGCATGAGCCTCATGAACCTCGACATCACCTTCCAGTACGTGATCAAGGGGCTCATCCTCCTGCTCGCCGTCTGGGTGGACATGGCGCAGCGCAAGAAGTAGCCGGAGGGCGTCAGCCGACCTCGATCCAGCGGCCCGCCTCGGCCGAGAGCGCCACCGCGTCGAGCACCGCCTGCACCGCGGCGCCGTCGGCGAAGTCGGGCGCCGCCCTCCCGCCGCGGGCGACGGCGGCGAAGAACGGATCGGTGAGGCGGCGGTAGGCCGCGGCGCGGGCGGAGGGCTCGTCGGGGCCCTCGAGCCCGGCGGCCAGGTCGGCGGGGGGCGGGAGCGGAACGAGGCCGGCCTGGCCGGGACGGCCGGCCAGCACCCGGCCGAGCCAGCCGGGGTCGTTTCCGGGGTCGGCCTCGTACACGAGCGATGCGGCGGTCCCGTGGAGCTCCACGTGCTGGTAGTTCCCGCGCCCGTGGACGAGCTTCGTGGCCTGGAAGACCGCCCGGGCACCGCAGGCGAGCCGGGCCAGGAAGGCGCAGGCGTCGTCGGCGTCGGCGGCGCCCCCGGAGCGGTCGCCGGGCAGCGTCTGCCACTGGGCCACCACGCGCTCGAAGTCGCCGAGCCACCAGCGGACCAGGTCCACGAGGTGCGACCCGATGTCGCCCAGCGCACCGGTGCCCGCCTCGGCGCGCGCCATCTTCCAGGAGAAGGGCTTGCCGGGCCGGAGCTGGGAGGCGGTCTGGTAGAGGGCGGTGGCGGAGAGGGGCGTTCCCAGGAACCCCTCCTCCAGGAGCCGCTTCACGTGGGCGGCGGCGGCCACCGCCCGGTGCGTGAAGAAGACGAGCGTGCGCAGGCCGCGCGCCTCGGCCCGGGCCGCCATCTCGCGGGCCTGGCCGGCGCCGAGCGCGAGCGGCTTCTCGCAGATCACGTGCTGGCCCGCCTCGACGGCGGCCAGCGCCTGGGCGTGGTGGAGCGCGTTCGGGGTCGCGATCACGACCACGTCGAGCCCGGCGCGCGCGATCATCTCCCTCCAGTCGGTGAAGGTGGCGGGGACCCCGTGGCGGGCGGCGAGGGCGGCGAGCCGCCCCGGATCCCTGCCGCACAGGGCGGCGACCTCCACGTCGCGGCGCGATCGCAGGCCGGGCAGGTGCTCGAGATCCGCCCACCAGCTCGTGCCGATCAGGCCGACGCGGAAGCGACGCTCGCCCATGAGGACCTCCGCCGGGCAGCGTCCTCTCCCTGGCCCGGCGCGCGCAAGGCCCCGGATGGCGGCGGCCTGACCCGCCGGACTCAGAAACGAAGCAGGGCGCCCGCCACGGCGCCGCCGGGCCGGAGCGCCACGGTCGGCTGGAAGGCGCGCGGGGCCGAGGCGGATCCGCCGAGCAGGGACTCGCCGTCCACGCCGGACAGGTAGGCGTCCACCACGTTGACCGCCCAGACGGCCGCCGCGCCCACGAGCAGCCAGTCCCGCGTCCGGGTCCGGGACTCGGCCAGGTCGTACAGGCGCGTCGCCTCCTCGCTGGGGCTGCCCGGCACGGGCGGGGCGAGCGCGAGGTACTCGTCGTAGGCGCTCCTGGCGGAGAGGTGGAACCCCAGCGCGCTGCCGAGCAGCGCGGCCTCCGCCCCGATGAATGCCCACGCCTTGGCCGGCTGCCGGTTGTAGAACTGCCCGAACCCCGGGACGAGCAGGCTCCGGAACACCGCCCCCGACCGGGATCGGAGGACGACGGCGTCGCTCTCCAGCGCGACCATCCCCGCGGCCGGCGGGGAGACCGACTCCGCCGCGAGCGTCTCGCCCGTCTGCGTGGCCACGATGCGCGCGTTGACGAGGAACCGGTCCCCGGCGTCGGAGACCGAGCCGATGACGAGCGCCTGCGCGTCCGCCATCCGGCCGATCTCCCCCGCCTGCGACGGGTCGAGGGAGAGCATCTGGCGGAGCTTCAGCTCGCCCAGCACCTCGCCCAGCCGCGCCCGCTCCACCACCAGGAGCCCGTGGTCCCGCTGGAGCCGCGTGGCGACCTCCGCGGTGACGATCGTCCCGAGCTTGCGCCTGGCCGCCTGCTCCCCGTTCTCCTGGAAGGTGAGCACCGCCAGCCGGCGGTACTTGGAGCTGCCCGGCATGCGGGCGAAGCCCATGGCGAGCCCGTCGGCGAGCCGGCGGATGGCCACCTCGATGTCTCCCGACTCCACGTTGGCGCGGCTCGGCCGGGCGGGCAGGTCGGCCGGCACGCCGGCCTGGGCGATGGTCTTGCCGGTGGAGGCGGAGACGAGCCGGACGGTGAGGCGGAGCCGGTCCCCGTCGTCGGTGAGCTGCCCGAGGAGGGTGGCCTGCGTCCCGATCCGCTTCGCCGCCTCCGGGTCGTCCACGCGGCCCGTGCCCATCATCACCTTGAGCCGCTGCTCGCCCAGGACGGCCTCGAGCTTGGCCCGGTCGAGGATCTCGACCCCGGCGATCTCGGCGAACCGGGCCGAGAGCGCCTCGACGGCGGCGGTCCCGAGCCCCCGGGCCGCGCCCGCCTCGGCGAAGGGAGGCGCCGCGACCTGACGCACCGCGGCCCGCTCCGGGCTCGCGGCCAGGGCCGCGGCCAGGTCGGCGGCCGCCCGCCGGGCGGCCGCGGTGAGATCCTCGGCGGAGGCGGGGCGAAAGAAGGCCAGGGCCGCCAGCAGAGCCGCCGCTCGGGTCAGGTGTCCCTCGATCATGTGACCTCGCCTCGGGGTGAACCCCCATCCATTTAGCATATCCTTGCCTGCGTAGGCACCCTGCACGGGGGAGAGCCATGCGCCGCTTCGCGTTCCTCCTCGCCGTCGGCCTCGCTGCGTGCGGCGAGCTCGAGCACAAGAATCCGTACGACCCCGGCACGCCCCCGGAGCTGCAGGCCCGGGCGAACCTGGCTGGCTCGGTGACGCTGGAGGCGCTGGGCGACCCCGCGCCCGATCTCTCCGGCACGCTCGTCACGGTGCTCGGCGTGGGATCGGTCACGACCGACGGGGCGGGCGGCTGGACCCTCACCGACGTGCCCCCCGGGAACTACACGGTGCGGGCGAGCCGGGCCGGCCACGACGACGGGTACGTCACCGGCGTGGTGGTCCGGCTCGACGACGGCGGCACCACGCTGTCGGTGCCGCCCATCCGCCTGCTCGTCTCGCGCGGCGCGCTCTCCGGCGCCGTGACGCTCTCTCCGGGCGTGGTGGCCGGCTTCCCGGTGGGCGCCGACTTCTCCGGCACGGTGGTGACCCTGGAGGGCGCGGTGGTGCCGCTCCCGGCGGCGGTGACCGACGCGGCCGGGAACTACCGGTTCGACGGGGTTCCGGTGAGCGCGGGAGGCGCGAGCTACGCCGTGACGGCCCGCAGGCCCTTCTTCGGGTCGGCGAGCACCAGCGCCGTGGTGGTGGCCGGCTCCACGGTCGCGGCCGCGCCCATCCTCCTCGAGGTGGAGCCGGGCGCGCTCTCCGGGGTGGCCACGCTCTTCGACGATCCCTTCGGCCTCGGGACGGACAACGCCACCAGCGCCGGCGTGGACGTGTCGGTGAGCGGCACCGCCTTCAACGGGGCGAGCTGGTCGGCGGCGGGGACCACGGCCACGGACGGCTCCTTCCTGGTCGGACCGCTGCCCCCGGGAAGCTACGACGTCGTCGCCGCGAGCCCCTCCCGCGCCTGCGGCGATCTTCCCCGCGTGACGGTTCCGCCCGGTGGGACGGCCGACGCCGGCGCGGCGCGCTGCGTCGACGGGCTCGCGCCGGGCGCCGTGGTGCTGGGGTCGCCCACCCCGCCTCCCGGGGCCGACGCGGGCTACACCCGGGACCCGGGCGTGAGCGTCCCCGTCGCGGCGCCGGCCGTGGATCCGACCACGCCGGACGCCAACCTGCGCGGCTACGAGATCTTCGTCGGGCCCGTCCCGGACTGGTCGCGCGCGACGACGGTGGGGGGCCAGCCGGCCACGCTCGCCTTCGACGGGCTGGCGCGGAATTCGGCCAACGTCCTGTGGGTCCGGCCGGTGGACTGGGTGGGGAACGCGGGCCCGACCTCCGGGACCACCGTGGTGCACGACGACGTGGCGCCGCCCGTCCCCGTCGTGTCGACGCCGCGCCAGGTGGTGGACGCCACCACCGCCTCGGTGACCCTGGCCGGCTCGGAGGCCGACGCGAACTTCGACGGTTACGAGACCTGCGCCGTGGCGATCGCCGCCGGAGCCGCCTGTGCGGCGTCGCCTCCGGCGGGGTGCACCTTCGCTCCTTCGCCCGCCGCCGCGGTCGTCTCCCTCACGGTGGGGCAGAAGACGTGCCTCTTCGCGCGGGCGCTCGATCACGCGGGCAACGCGAGCGGCGCCGCCTCGATCGGGATCGTGAGCGACCTCGTGCCTCCGGTCGGACCCGACCTGGCGCCGCGCTTCGATCCGACCCTGCTCACCGTGCGCGGGGAGTACGTGGACTTCTTCGTGACCGCACCCGCGACGGATCAGCCCGCCGGCGGCGGGCCCTGGCAGGGCGTGGCCTGGGTGGAGGTGGACTCCGGGGCCGGATTCGCGCCCCTCTGCCCGCGGCCCGAGTGCCGCGCCGGCGGCGCCTGGGCGCCCTGCACCTGCTCGTGCGGCGACCCGCGGCTCCTGTGCCGGGGGGCCGAGTTCCTCGGATTCCGCGTCCCGCTGCTCGGGGGGACGGCCACCGACGTGGCCATCCGCGCGGTGGACGTGGCCGGCAACGTGGGCAGCGGCGCCTCCCAGTCGGTGAGCGCCTCGGCGAGCCTCGATCTCGTCGCCACCACGCGCTTCGACGACGCCGCCCCGCGCACGAAGGGCCGCTTCCTCGTCTTCGGGACGGCCAACGCCGCCGGCACCAGCCGGGCCACCAAGCTCGTGGACCTCGGTCCGGACCAGACGTACGACGTGGGCGACACGCGCTGCGACATCGGGCTCGGGTCCGGGCTCCTCACCCTGCCGAGCGCCGAGCCCATCTCGACCAGGGCCGTCGCCGCGGTGGACGGGGGCGGCGTGTACGCGAAGGTCCGGCGTCCGGGCCCGGACGGCTTCTTCTGCACCGGGGACGACTCGGTGAGCCAGCTGCGCGACGTCGGATTCTCCGGGACGAGCATCCTCGCCCTGGCCGCGTCGCGCGACCGCGCGGGCCGGACCGAACGGGTGGCCTGGTCCGAGATCACGTCGGCCTGGTCTGCCTCGACCCTCCACGTCCGCGAGGCCGGATCCGACGGCCTGGTGGGGACCGGCGACGACCCGGCCGACGTGGTCTTCACCCTCACGCCCGCGGCCCTCTACGAGGTGGCCCTGGCGGGCGACGTCCTGCTGCACCGGACCTACTCCGCCGCGACGGGCCTGCGCTGGACCGTGGTGAACGCCGGCGCCTCCGGGTTCGGCTCGGGCACGACCACCTGGACCGTCCCGGGCGCGGTGGCGGCGGGGCTCGCCTCGGACGGCTCGACGCTGGCCTGGGTGGCGAACGATCCCGCCCAGACCATCCACGTGCGGAGCGCCGGCGCCGACGGCCGGTTCGGCACCGCCGACGACACGGAGGTCTCGCGGACCTACGCCGGGTCGTGGCTCTCCAGCGCCGGCGTCGCGGTCGAGGGCGCGCACGTGGTGGTGGCCGAGTCGAGCGGCTCGACCAACTACCTCGACCACTGGTACGCGGGTGGCGACGGGGTCTTCGGCACGGCCGACGACACCTTCGCGCGCGTCCTGCCCTCGTCGGTGGGCCGGCACTACCCCGCCCTGGCCGACGGCGTGGCGGGCGGGACGGTCTACGTCCAGCTCGGCCAGACCAACGTCGTCGACGAGAACCCCGACCTCATCGCCCTCGACCTCTCGGCCCTGCGCTGGGAGGTGGCCCGGGACGCCACCGTCTCCTCGCCGCGCTCGAACCGGGCCGGGACGCTCTTCTTCTACGACGAGACCGACTTCCTGCTCACGGCGCGGACCGCCGACGGGCGCGAGACGAAGAGCGGGTACTCGACGAGCTCGTTCGAGGCGGACGGAAGCTCCCTCTTCGTGGGCAAGCTCGACGGAACGCTGTGGCTGTCGCGCCCCGACGCGGGGGGCCAGTGGTTCACCGCGGCGGCGCCGGCGGACGCGCAGGTCTCGGCGCTCTTCCAGCCCTGGGGCCGGGTGGTGGCGGGCGGCGGCCGCGTGATGTTCGACTCGAACCAGGCCGCCTACGCGCTCACCCTGCTCGAGCCGAACCCGACCCTGCTCACCCCCGCGGCCGTGCGCCTCGACGGGACCATCCCGGGGACGACGCACCACGGGAGCTGGACCATGGGCGTCTCGCAGGACCACGCGCTCTGGGTGTGCCGCGACGACGCGACCTACACCGACTACGCCTGCGGCCGGGATTCGGTGGACGGACGCTTCGGGAACGGCGACGACGTCTCGCTCCAGCTCGTCCGGCCCGGGACCGCCACGCGCTACCCGTACGTCTGGTCGGTCCGGGTGTCGGGCAACCGGGCGCTGGTGGTGGCCTGGATCGCGCCGTCGCAGCGGGCCTTCGTGGTGGACGCCGGCGCGGACCGGCGATTCAACACCGGAGACGACACGGAGACCGAGGTGGCCACGGTCACGGAGTTCAACCTCGACGGCTACGACTTCGCGGGGAGCATGGTGGCCTGGACGGCGGCGGGAGAGACCGGCGGGACCCAGATCTGGCTCGCCGACGTGGACCGCGGCACCCGGCGGCAGCTCACCAGCCACTACGCGCCGAAGCCGGACGTGTTCGTCGAGCCGTCGGGGCGGACCTTCTGGACCGACCTCCTCTTCTCGAGCCAGGCCATCTTCGTGAGCGCGCCCTGAGCGCATGCCGTCGCGCCCGGTCACCCCGGCAAGGGGGTGGCCCCCGGTGACGCCGTCGCGGCTCGCGCCGTGGTACGGTGCGCGCCGTGAACGCGGCGCGGGACGGGTCCGGAGGGAGCAGGGCGGCCGCCATCCCGGCGGGCCCCCTCGCGCGGCTCGCGGCGGGCGCGGCGCTGCCCCTGCGCGGCGCGGCCTACCTGGCGGCGCACCGGGAGCTGTGGCGCCACGCCCTCCTGCCCGTCGCGCTCACGGTGGCGGGCCTCGTCGCCGGCCTCGTGGCGGCCGTGCCGCTCGCCGGGACCATCCTCTCGGCCCTGTGGGCGGAGCCCGAGGGCCTCCTCGCCGCGGCCTGGTGGCTCGCCCGGATCGCGCTCGCCGTGGTCCTCGTCTTCCTCGCGGCGGTGGCCCTCCCGGCGACGCTCTCCGCCCCCTTCTCCGACGCCCTCTCGGCCCGCGTCGAGGCGCTCGAGCTGGGGGCCCGGGGCGGGGGAGGGTGGGGGCGGGCCGCGGCGGAGGCGTGGAGCGGGACGATCCACACCGCCGTCCGCCTGGCCGTCCTCCTCCTCGGCCACGCCGTCCTCCTCCCGCTCCTGGTCGTCCCCATCGCCTACCCGGTGCTGGCCTTCCTCTGGACCGCCCGCTGGGCCGCCTTCGAGTACCTGGACCTCCCCATGGCGCGGAACCTCCACCGGTGGCGGGAGGTGCGGGCCGCCCTGCGGTCGGTTCGCCCCCTCGGGACGGGGTTCGGAGCGGTCCTGGCGGCGCTCTTCCTCGTGCCCTTCGCGAACCTGCTGGTCGTGCCCATCGGGGCTGCGGCCGGGACGCTCCTCTACTGCGACCTGGTCCGGACCGGGGGGATCGTCCGCGGCCGCGGCGGGTCGGGCGGCGCGGAGCGTGATCGCGGGCCGCTCCCCGGGTAGGATGATCGCTCGCCCCGGTTCCCCCGGGAGAGAAGGAGCCCAGGTGCTGCGGCCCGACGAGATCGCCAGGGAGGTGCGCGAGACGGAGTACGCCGTGCGGGGGCCCATCGTGGCCCGCGCACAGGAGCTCGAGCGCCAGGGACGCGAGATCGTCTACTGCAACATCGGGAACCCGCAGTCGCTCGGGCAGCGGCCGCTCACGTTCCTGCGCCAGGTGCTGGCCCTGGTGGAGTGGCCGGAGCTGGCCGAGCGGGCGCCGGCCGGGCTCTTCCCATCCGACGCGGTCGAGACCGCCCGCCAGGTGCTGCGCGCCTCGCAGCACGGCCTGGGCGCCTACACCGACTCGAAGGGCTACCGTTTCGTCCGGGAGGCGGTGGCCGAGTTCATCCGGCGGCGGGACGGGATCGCGTCCGACCCGGAGGCGATCTACCTCACCGACGGGGCCAGCAAGGGCGCGCAGTCGGTGCTGCGGCTCCTCGTCTCGGGCGAGCGGGACGGGATCCTCATCCCCATCCCGCAGTACCCGCTCTACTCGGCCACCATCACGCTCCTGGGCGGCACGCAGGTGCCCTACCACCTGGAGGAGCGGGCGGAGTGGCGCCTCTCGCGGGAGACGCTGGAGCGCGCCCACGCCGAGGCGACGGCGCGGGGCGTGCGGGTGCGGGCCATCGTCGTCATCAACCCCGGCAACCCCACCGGCGCCCTGCTCGACGAGGGCGGCGTCGAGGAGGTGCTCCACTTCGCGGCCTCCTGGGGCCTGTCGGTGCTGGCCGACGAGGTCTACCAGGACAACGTCTGGTCGCCGGGAGCCCGGTTCGTCTCCTTCGCCTCCGTGCTGGAGCGGCTCCGCATGCGGGACGTCTCGCTCTTCAGCTTCCACTCCGTGTCGAAGGGGTTCCTGGGGGAGTGCGGGCACCGCGGCGGCTACGTCGAGTGCCGCAACGTCCCCGGCGCGGTGCTGGACGAGATGACCAAGCTCCAGTCGGTCTCGCTCTGCGCCAACTCGGTGGGGCAGATCGTCACCTACCTGCTGGTGCGGCCGCCGCGCCCGGGCGACCCCTCCCACGAGACCTGGGAGCGGGAGCGGCGCGAGGTGCTGGAGGCGCTGCGGCGCAAGGCCGAGATCGTCGAGCGCGGGCTGAACGGCGTGGAGGGGATCCGCTGCAACCGGGTGGCGGGCGCCATGTACGCCTTCCCGCAGATCCGGCTGCCCTCCGGCGTGACCGACGAGGACTGGTGCCTGGCGCTCCTCGAGGAGACGGGGATCTGCGTCGTGCCCGGCTCCGGCTTCGGCCAGGACGAGGGCACCTGGCACTTCCGCACCACCATCCTCCCACCCCTCGACCGGATCGAGGAGGTGGTGAGGAGGATCGCCGAGTTCCACGTGCGGTTCGGCCGGAGGCACCGGAGCCCGGTGCCGGCGGGACAGGAGGGATGATGCGCGCGGCGAGGACGATGGCCCTGTGCGCGGCCCTGGCGGCCGCGGCCTGCAGCGGCGGGCCCCGGGAGGGGGAGCCGGTCCGGATCACCGTGACCAAGAACGGCTACGAGCCCCACCGCGTGCAGGCGACGAAGGGGAAGCCGCTCACGCTCGTCATCACGCGCGTCACCGACGAGACCTGCGCGACCGAGATCGTGCTCCCCGAGGCCGGCATCGACGTGAAGCTGCCGCTCGACCAGCCGGTGACGGTCACCTTCACCCCGCAGCGCTCGGGCGAGCTGCGCTACTCCTGCGCCATGAAGATGTTCCAGGGCGTCATCGACGTCCGCTGAGCGGGCGAGACGTGGGCGAGCCCATCCGGATCCTCGTCACCGGCGGGACCTTCGACAAGGAGTACGACGAGCTGTCCGGCCGGCTCTTCTTCCGGGCGACGCACCTGCCGGAGATGCTGCGCCTGGCGCGCTGCCGGGTGGACGTCCGGGTGCAGACGCTCTTCATGAAGGACAGCCTCGACATGGACGAGGCCGACCGGCGCGCCGTGGTGGAGGCCTGCCGGGCGAGCCCGGAGGCGCGGATCGTCGTCACCCACGGGACAGACACCATGGTCGAGACGGCCGGGGCGCTCCTGGCGGCGCGCCTGCCGCGGACCATCGTGCTCACCGGGGCCATGGTCCCCTACGCCTTCGGCAGCTCGGACGGCCTCTTCAACCTGGGGAGCGCGCTCTCCTTCGCGCAGGTGCTCCCGCACGGCGTGCACGTGGCCATGAACGGCCGGTGCTTCGCCGGCGACCGGGTCCGCAAGGACCGCGGGACGGGGATCTTCGAGGAGACGGGCTGAGGTGTGTACGGTCGGGCCCGGGGGCAGCGGGCGCGGCCGGGAGCCGGCGAGCGCCGCTTTCGCACACGCACGCACCCGTCGTGGACCGGAGGGTCTTGCCCTGCTCCGCCGCGCCACGAGTGAAGGCCATTCCGCCCACTTGACGGAGGGTCCTTGACCCGTTCGGCTGAGTCTGGCTAGCGTCGCGATCGACATCGGCACGAGAAGAGCGACCCCGACCGCGAGGCGGGGGAGCAAAAGCCCGGACCCACGTGGCCCTAGGGCGTACCGAATGCCGGCGAGTGCGCGGCGTCGTGACGACCTACGTCTACGACTTCGAGCGGTTGAAGGAGGTGCGCTACCCGGCCGCGCGGCGGAACGTGGTCTATGAATACGGCCCGCCGGGCGCGCCGGAGAACGGGGCGGCCCGGGTCACGCGGGTGGACGACGAGGTCGGCGCGGAGACGCGCGGCTACGACGAGCTCGGCAACCTGGCGCGCTCGACGAGGACCGTCGATCCGCTCGCGCCCGGCGATCGGACGCGGAGCTTCACCACGGCCTTCGACTTCGACGTGTTTGGCCGTATGCTGTCGATGGTCTACCCGGACGGCGAGGTCCTGAGGTACGGGTACGACGCCGGTGGATTGCTCAGGACGGCCATGGGGACACGCCCGGCCACGAAGCGCGACGCGGCCCAGCAGGAGACCTACCTTGCGGTGCTCCTCTACGACGAGTTCGGGCAGCGGCGCTACCAGCGTGTGGGGAACGGGGTGGTGACGAAGTACGCCTACGACCCGCTCACGCGCCGGCTCGGCTGGCTGCACGCGAAGAAGCCCGGGGAGCGGCTCCTCCAGAACCTC
>DATIUR010000252.1:0-4420 GCA_035466675.1 Anaeromyxobacteraceae bacterium
GCTGGGCGAGGACCCCTCCCTCTTCGCGCTCGTTCCGGCGGACGGCGACGCCGACGCGGCGGCCCGGGCGGTGGCGATGGTGCGCGGGGGCGAGGCGGCCGTGCTGCTCAAGGGAAGGATCCCCACCGCCGACCTCCTGCACGCCGTCCTCCACCGGCAGACCGGGCTGCGCACCGGCCGGCTGCTCTCGGACGTGCTCGTGGCCGACCACCCGCTGGCGCGCACGCCCTGCCTGGTGGGCGTGACCGACGGCGGCGTGAACGTGGCGCCCACCCTGGCGCAGAAGAAGGAGATCGTGCTGAACGCGGTCGCGCTCTTCCGGACCCTGGGGACCGCCGTCCCCCGGGTCGCCTGCCTGTGCGCGGTGGAGACTCCCACCGACGCCATGCCGCACACCCGGGAGGCGCAGGCGCTCGCCGAGATGAACGCGCGCGGCGAGATCCCGGGCTGCCTCGTCTCCGGGCCGCTCGCGCTCGACAACGCCCTCTCGCTCGACGCGGCGCGGGCCAAGGGGATCGACCACCCGGTGGCGGGCCGGGCCGACATCCTGCTCGTACCCACCATCGAGGCCGGGAACGCGCTGGGCAAGGCCTTCACCTACCTGGCGCACCGGCACGTCGCCCACGTCATCGTGGGCGCGCTGGCACCGGTCCTCATCCCCTCGCGGGTGGAGCGGGCCGAGGACAAGCTCTACTCCATCGCGCTGGGCGTGCTGGCCGCGGGGTCGGGCCGTGCCTGAGCCGCTCGTCCTCTCGGTGAACCCGGGAGCGGGCTCGACCAAGCTCGCGCTCTACCGGGGGGAGGAGGCCGTCCGGGAGGAGCGGCTCGAGCACGGGGCGCCGCCGGCCCGGCCGGCCGGCCGCGTCCTCGACGAGCTGCCGGCCCGGGTCGCCGCAGCGCGCGCCTTCCTTTCGCGGGAGGGAGTGGGCCCGGGCGCGCTCGGGGCGGTGGTCGGGCGCGGCGGTCTCCTCGGGCCGCTGGCCGCGGGGACGTACCTCGTGGACGAGGCCATGCTGCGCGATCTCGAGCGGGCGGAGCGGGGCGAGCACGCCTCGAACCTGGGGGCCCCCATCGCCCTCGAGCTGGCCCGCGAGCACGGCTGCCCGGCCTACGTGGTGGACCCGGTCTCGGTGGACGAGCTCGAGCCGGTGGCGCGGGTGACCGGCCTCGCCGGGGTGGAGCGGCGCAGCCTCACCCACGCGCTGAACCTCCGCGCCACGGCGCGGCGCTTCGCGCGGGAGGCGGGCCGGCCGCTCGCGGAGCTGCGCCTGGTCGCCTGCCACCTCGGCACCGGCGTCTCGCTGGCCGCCTTCCGGGAGGGCCGGATGGTGGACGTGGTGAACCCGCAGGACGAGGGCCCCTTCGCCGGCGATCGCGCCGGCGGCCTCCCGGTCGGCGCGGTGGTGTCGATGTGCTTCGCCCCCGGGGCGGAGGAGCGCGCCGTGCGCCGGCGGCTCTTCGGGGACGGCGGGCTCTTCTCCCTGCTCGGCACCCGCGACGCGCGCGAGGCGCTCGCCCGGGCCGAGGGGGGAGACGAGCGCGCCCGGATCGTGCTCGACGCGATGGCCTACCAGGCCGCCAAGGCGGCGGGCGGGCTCGCCGCCGCGCTGGAGGGGTCCGTGGACGCGGTGCTGCTCACCGGCGGCATGGCCCGGCTCGGACCGGTGGTGGACGCGGTGCGCCGGCGCGTGGCCTGGATCGCGACGGTCCACGTCTACCCCGGCGAGGACGAGCTGCGCGCCCTGGCCGAGGGGGCGCTGCGCGTGCTCCGGGGCGAGGAGGCGGCGCGGCGGTACGGGTAGCGGCTCCCCCGCCCGGCACCCGCCCGGAACGGGTCACGTGCGGCTCGCGCCTCCCCGTGCTAACGAACCGCCTCGCCAGAGGAACGGAGGACACCCCGTGCGCCGGATCGCCCTGCTTCTCCCGCTCGCCGCCCTCGCCTGCGCCACCACCGCGCCGCCTCCGGCGCCGACGCCTCCCGCGCCGCCCCCCGCTCCGGCCGCGCCCAGCCTCGCGCCGCCGCCCGCGGCCGAGGGGATCGACCCGGCCATCGTCGACCGGACGGTGCGCCCCTGCGACGACTTCTACCAGTTCGCCTGCGGCGGCTGGATCGCGCGGACCGAGATCCCGGACGACCAGTCGCGCTGGGTGCGGTCCTTCAACGTGATGCGCGAGGAGAACAAGGCGCGCCTGCGCGCGCTGCTCGAGGAGGCCGCCGCCGGGAAGGCCGACCCGCAGGACCGGGACGGGCAGAAGGCCGCCGATCTCTGGGCCGCCTGCATGGACGAGGCGGCCGTCGAGAGGGCGGGGCCGGGACGGCTGCAGGCCGAGTGGAGGAAGCTCGACGCCGTGCGGGACCGGGCCACCCTGGCCGCCGCGGTCGGACGCCTCCAGGCCGAGGGCCTCTCCCCCCTCTTCTTCGTGACGTCCGACCAGGACGCGAAGGACTCGAACCAGGTGGTGGGCCTCCTCTGGCAGGGAGGGCTCACCCTCCCCGACCGCGATCTCTACCTGTCCGCGGATCCGCACGCGGAGCGGGTCCGCCAGGCCCTCGCCGCGCACGTCGAGAAGATGCTGGGGCTGGCGGGGGTGCCCGCCGCGCAGGCCGCGCGGGAGGCGCGCGAGATCGTCGCGCTCGAGACGCGAATGGCCGAGAGCCACTGGACGCGCGTCGAGGCGAGGGACTCGGAGCGGGTCTACAACCGCCTCGACCTGGCGGGGCTCGAGAAGGCGGCGCCGCGCTTCGACTGGAAGGCCTGGCTCGCGGCGCTGGGCGCGCCGGGCGTCACGGCCTGGAACGTCTCCACCCCGAAGGCCGTCTCGCGGCTGGACGAGCTGGTGCGGGAGGTGAAGCCGGCCGCCTGGCGGGCCTACCTCCGCTGGCAGGTCCTGCGCGACGCGGCCGACTCGCGGGCGCTGCCGCGGGCGCTCTCCGAGGAGGCCTTCTGGTTCCAGGCCCGGAGCTTCACCGGCGCGAAGGCCATGCCGGAGCGCTGGAAGCACTGCGTGGACGTGACCGACGCGCTCCTGGGCGAGGCGCTCGGGCGGGCCTTCGTGCGGCGCCACTTCGGCGGCGAGGCCAAGAAGAAGGCCCTCGAGCTCGTCACCGGCGTCCAGGCGGCCATGGGGCGGGACCTCGAGACCCTGCCCTGGATGGACGAGCCGACCCGCGCGAAGGCGCGGGAGAAGCTGGGGGCGGTGGTGAACAAGATCGCCTACCCGGACAGGTGGCGGGACTACGGTCCGGTGGTGATCCGGCGCGACGACTTCTGGGGCTCGGCCGCCTCCGCCTCGGCCTTCGAGGTGCGCCGCCAGCTCGACGAGATCGGCAAGCCGCCCGACCGGACCGAGTGGGGCATGACTCCGCCCACCGTGAACGCCTACTACAACGCGGGCATGAACGAGATGGTCTTCCCCGCCGGGATCCTCCAGCCCCCCTTCTACGTGCAGGGGGCGAACGAGGCGGTGAACCACGGGGCCATCGGGTTCGTGGTGGGCCACGAGCTGACCCACGGGTTCGACGACGAGGGGCGCAAGTACGACGCCCGCGGCAACCTGACCGACTGGTGGAGCCCGGCGGTGGGGGAGGAGTTCGAGCGGCGCGCCCGCTGCCTGGTGGAGCAGTACGGCGGCTTCGTGGCGGTGGACGACGTGAAGGTGAACGGGGAGCTGACCCTGGGCGAGAACATCGCCGACCTGGGCGGCCTCGAGCTCGCCTTCGCGGCCTACCGGGCGTCGCGCGAGGGGAAGCTGCCGGAGGCGCCGGTGGGCGGGTTCTCCGCCGAGCAGCAGTTCTTCCTCGCCGCCGCGCAGGCCTGGTGCTCGAAGATCCGGCCCGAGAACGCGCGGCTGCGCGCCCTCACCGACCCCCATTCTCCGGCGCGGTGGCGGGTGAACGGGCCGCTCGCGAGCCTGCCCGAGTTCGCGGAGGCGTTCGCCTGCAAGGCCGGCGACCCCATGGTGAAGGCGCCGCGCTGCGAGGTGTGGTAGGGCGCCCCCTACACGACGGTGCGCGAATCGGGATCACGGAAGGGAAGCATCCGCCCACGGGCCCCGCGAGGGAGGCGTTCCCCTCGGCGCTCCGCGCCTCGCAGGACAGGGTACGGCCGCCGCTCCCGTCCGCTCCCGCCGGCATCGACGCCCTGCCAGCACGCTCCGGTGCGGCCCGGATCGCACCGGCTGGACCGGCGCCGCTGCCGGTCCGATCCCCGAGCTAGCCGCCCTCCCGCGCTCGAACGCTCCGCGCCTGCGGGCAACGCCCCCCGCGGGTCCCTGTCCCGCAGGCGGCTGCGGTGGCCGGCGCGGCGAGACCCGGGGCCGCGCCGCGCAGCGAGCCGTCGGCGAGGGCCTGCCGGTTCCCTGGCAGCTGCGGTGCAACGCATGTCCAGCCGCAGCCTTCCGGCCGGACGCGCCCGGCTGG
>DATIUR010000253.1:0-3710 GCA_035466675.1 Anaeromyxobacteraceae bacterium
ATCGAGCCGGAGGTGACGAGCAGGAAGGCCACGTTGGGCACGCCGCCCGTGGTGGTGAAGAAGTCGGTGTCCTCGCCCTTGGGCGGGTTCAGGATGGCGTCGGCGTAGCTGGAGCCGCCCAGGCTGCAGGCGGCCTCGTCCTGGGCGGGGGCGGCGGCGGGCCAGAGGAGGAGGGCAGCGAGCGCGGCGGCGGCGATTCGGGCGGGGCGCATGGGGCTCCTCCTACAGGGCGAACTTCACGGCGAGCTCGACCTCGTGCTCGCGCCCGCCCGCGTCCTTGCAGAGCGCGGTCATGCCGTAGGTCTGGCCGAGCGGGACGAGGCCGCAGGCCCCGTTGGTGCAATCGCGCTCGTTCATCGGGTTCTCGCCGCCGGACGACTCGACCTTGAAGGTGACGCTCTGCACGCTGGGCGGCGTCCCCTCGAGCTGGCCGTAGTGGGCGGGGGCCACCACCGTGGTCCCGTCCGGGAGGGTGACGGGCGTCACCTGGACGGTGCTGCCCAGGTAGGAGAGGCCGTACTGCGTCATCTCCGCCCAGATCTTGGCCTGGGCCGCGTTGGCGCAGGCGTTCAGGAAGTCGATCTTCGACTTCGACGAGGCGTTGACGCGCTCCTGCGAGGCGAGCAGGACGCTGGCGGCGCCGATCACGGTGACGACGCCGAGGAGGACGAGCGCGAGGACGAGCGCGCTGCCGCGGGGGAGGGGGCGGGGAACGGGACGGGGCATGGCGGACCTCAGAAATCGGTCATGGCGCGCACGGCCATGTTGCGGATGGGGACGGCGGTCGTGAGCGTGACCCGGGCGTAGTGGTCGCTCGTGTCGACCCAGGCCGGGAGCGCGTCCATGTTCATGACGGGCACGATGGTGGTGGTGCGGATGCTGGAGCTGGGCGCGGGCGTGGGCGAGCGGGCGCCCACGGCGATCCGTACCGCCCGGATGTTGCCCTGGTGGTCGGTGAGGCGCTGGTTGGCCGGCGGGGGTCCGAAGGTGTAGCCGTAGAAGCTGGAGGGCCGGTAGATCGAGACGCCGGGCTCCACCAGCCCGGGGAAGTCGAGCAGGGTGAGGCCGTCTCCTCCGAGCGTGCCCGAGGCGGCCCGCACCATGGGAATGCCCTTCCCCGGGACGGCGCCGCGCGGGGCGAGGGCGTTGCTGGTCAGGACGTAGCCGAACTGCAGGACCTCGATCCCCTCGGCCAGGATCACCTCGTCCAGGGAGTCGATGGTCCCGTCCCGGTTCTCGTCCACGCCCGCGTCGAGCACCAGGTAGGGGACCCAGGCGCCGCCGGACTGCACCGGGCGGACGTGGAACCGCCGCCGGTCCACCTGGAACATGCGCGCCTGCCCGCCGTTGAAGCAGGCGTCGGCGGCTCCGTCCTGGCGGCGGAAGGGCTCGTCGGCGAGCGTCCCGGCGAGGGAGAGGGTGATGGGCGTGGGCTTGAAGGGGTCGAGCGGGTCGGGCGTGACCTCGGCGGTCGTCTCCACCGTGAAGTAGGCGTAGGCGCCGGCGCCGCGGCAGACCGCCTGGAGGACCTGGCCCTTCAGGAAGACGTCGCCGGGCCGCGCCATCACGCTGACGCTGCCGATCCCCAGGGCGGTGATCCGCCACGCCTTTCCCCGCGGCTCGGACGTGTAGTCGTCCGGCACCCAGTAGCGCGGGTTCCGGGAGTAGAAGACGATCTCGTCGGCGTTGTCGGTGGCGTCGCGCGGGCAGGCGCCCATCTCGGCCGGGCAGGGACCGTGGTAGCGGTCGAAGTCGAAGGCGAGGGGGGCGTCGAGGCCGTACCCGGCCGTGATCAGCTCCTGCTCCAGGAAGAGCATGGCGGCGCGGGCCGCGGACTGGGCGGCGCGCTGGCGGTGCCCCTGGTAGTAGGCGCGCTGCTGGCTCTCGACGATGGCGAGGACGCTCAGCATCACCAGCGCCGTCACCGCCATGGCGACGACCAGCTCGACCAGGGTGACGCCGCGGGGGGTGGCTCTTCGGGCGCTCATCTCGGGCCTACTGGTTCGCCGCGACGTTGACGATCAGCGCGCGCGGCTCGAAGATCTGCGTGTAGCGGACGACCTCCCGCGGGAAGCGGAGGGCCGGCTCGCGGTAGACCACCGAGACGGCGATCACCTTGACGGTGGCCGACCCGCCGGAGCCCGGGCTGTAGCCCCACACCGACCAGCGCCGCTCGAACTCGGCCGGGACCTCGCCGGCGAGGCGGACGCCGGGGATGGGGGTGGCGTCCGCCCACTCGTGGGCGCCCGGCAGGATGCCGCCGGAGCCGTCGAGCAGGCTGCCGAAGGGGACCGGCTGGGTGGGGCCGGTCGTGCCGGTGGGCGCGAGGAGGGGGTCGCCGAAGGGCAGCCGCTCGACGCCCTCCATCACCTCCTGGGCGAGCTCCGTGGCGATCCCCTGCATGCGGCCGCCGTTGTTGCCGGTGATCCCCGCGATCTGGAAGTGCATCATGCCGAGGAGGCCCACGAGCAGGATGCTCATGGCGATGGTCACCTCGAGCAGCGAGGTGCCGCGGGGCGCGGGGCGGAGGCGGTGGCTTCGGGGCATGGGGGCTCCCCTCAGAAGTTCAGGCCGCGGACGATGCCGGTCGGGAAGGAGACGAGGAAGCCCTTCCGGTCGGCGGCGTGGGTCTGGTCGGTCAGCTCGCTGCCCAGCGCGATGGCGTACCCGGGCTTCTGGACCGGCGAGCCGCCGGCCGGGAACTCGCCCGAGACCACGCCCCGCCGCCCGAAGCGGATGGCGAAGCAGCGGCGTTCGCCCGGGCAGGCCGCGGTGAGCTCGGCGTCGAGGACGGTGACGTTGTCGAAGGGCGCTCCCGGGTGCTCGCCCGCCGCGGGAAGGTGGAAGCGCACGTGCTGCGGGAGCGCGAAGTGGTCCAGGTACTGGGCGTTCGTGCCGGGGGCGGCCGGGTCGAAGGCGCCGAGGGTCCAGGCGGCCAGCGGCTCCGCCAGGACGAAGATCCGCGCGCACCCTTCGTCGTTCACGAAGCCGCAGCTCCCGGCGTCGTTGGCGGGGGCGTCCACCACCACCGCCAGGAGGTCCCGCTGCTCCGCCATCGCCTGCGCCCGCAGGCCCTGGACGCGGAGCGCCACGTCCCAGGAGGCCGCGCTGACGCTGGAGTTCCGCTTGGCGGCCCGGAAGGTGGCGAAGGCCGCGAAGGCGAGGATGAGGACGAGCGCCGAGATGATCGTCAGCTCGATGAGCGTGAAGCCGCGTCGGGAGCCCGGGATCATGCCCCTCCTTCGAAGCAAGGCGGCGGCCATCCCGGCGGGACGCCAACCCCCCGCCGCCGCTGCCCTTCCGCGCGCGGACGGGTCGCCGGAGCCGCAACCGGCTGCACCCGGGCTTCACTCTTTGCATGTGGGTGGAAGGGCGCCCGGGTGCGCGCCCGATCCACCCACGGGCCCCGCGGGGGAAGCGTTCCCCTCGGCGCTGCGCGGCTCGCAGGACAGGGTACGGCAGCCGCTCCCGTCCGCTCCCGCCGGCATCGACGCCCTGCCAGCACGCGCCGCTGCCGCTCGGATCGCAGCGGCTGGACCGGCGTCGCTGCCGGTCCGATCGCCGACCATGGAAGCCCTCCCGCGCTCGAACGCTCCGCGCCTCGGGCAACGCCCCCCGCGGGTCCCTGTCCCGCCGGCGGCTGCGTTGTCGGCGCGGCGAGACCCGGGTCCGCGCCGCGCAGCGAGCCGTTGGCGAGGGCCTGCCGGTTC
>DATIUR010000254.1:0-2607 GCA_035466675.1 Anaeromyxobacteraceae bacterium
GGCGGCGAGCGTCCGGTTGGTGGAGGAGACGGCCCCCTCGACCACGCCCTTCTGCTGCTGCATCTCCTCGAGGTGATGGTGGGCCAGGCCCTCCAGGCTCTCCTCCAGGGCGCGGATGGGCTCCTTGTAGGCCGCCATCAGGCCGTTCGCGTCCTGCGGCGTCTGGACGCGGCCGTCGCGAATGGCGGTCCGGACGGCGGCGAAGCCGGCCGAGTAGGCGTCCATCTCGCGGCGCGCCGTCGCGAGCGCGGCCTTGTCGGTGTCGTCCCTGGCCAGGCCGGAGAGCTTCGTGAGCGCCTCGGCGAGCGCTCTGGACTCGCCGTTCCACTTGCGCTCGTACTCCTCCTCCTTGGCGGCGTTGCCTATGTTGAGGAGGTAGTCCTTCTCGAACCGCCGCAGGCCCAGCACCGCCGTCTGCGCATCGAGGGAGAGGAGCGCCATCTGGCCCTCCCCCTCCACGATGGTGACGGTCACGTCGCCGATGCGCCCCGTCCCCCAGTAGCCCGAGGCCGCCACCGCGGCGGTCAGGGCGAGCATGACGAGGAAGGCGGACGCGAGCCGTGCTCCGATGGGCAGGTTCTTCATGTCGGCGCTCCCGAGCGTGGGTCCAAAGCCGGCGGACGCCGGCCTTCGAGCGTGGTCTTGACATGGATCAAGCAAGGAACGCGCCGTGACGGGAGGCGCCTTCCCGGCGGCCCTGGATCGGCCAGGCGCTTGGCGATGCTCGAAAATTTGTTGGCTGGAAGGCGATGGAGGTGTTCCGCGCGTGCCGTTCGCGAGGTGAGTATTTCGATACCCTAGGTGGACGCAGCCTCGGTGCTCACCGGGAGGGGTACGAAGTCGCTCCGTGCCGGAGGGCGACGGGCCGGGCCTTGGCGAGCCCGGACCTTCGGCCGCGACCACATGCGCCGGGCGAGGCGCTCGTCGAGTGGACGGGTGAAGGTACGATCGGCGATGGTGCGCCGCCGATGGGCTGCAGCCGTCACCAGGCAATGCCACGCGACCGGGCTGCCCTCGGTGGCTCCGCCCCCCTGCGTGCGGCGTCGCCCGCCCGGCACACCTCCGCGAGCGGGCACCTCCCGCAGCGCGCCGGGTCCCGCCGCGCCGGGCAGGCGCCGCTCATGCCCAGGTGGCAGATCGCGAAGTCGAAGCGGATCGGGTCGTCCGGGTCGATCCGGCGCAGCCCCGCGGTGATCTCCTCGGCGGTCCGCCAGGAGGCGTCGCGCCGGGCGGTGAGCCCGAGGCAGCGGGCGATGCGATGGAGGTGCGTGTCGAGCGGCACCACCAGCGCCGAGGGCGGCACCCCCTCCCAGGCGCCGAGATCCACCCCGTCCGGGCCCCGCACCATCCAGCGCAGGTAGAGGTTCCAGCGCTTCGAGGCGCCCGGGCCGGCGGGGTCGGGGAGCAGGTGCAGGAGACCCCGACGTCCCCGGCGGGCCAGGAGCGAGCGGACCGGCGGCGCCTCGCGCAGCTCGCGGGCGAACCGGGCCAGCGCGGGCCGGAGGGCCGGCGGGCCCCCGCCCTGCTCGCGGAAGAGCGCCGCGAAGCGGGCGCCGAGCGAGCCGTGGGCGAGCCGGACGTGGCCGATGGCGGCGACCAGCGCGGCGACGTCGGCGGGGCGGTTGAACCGGTAGAGAAACCCCGAGAACGCTTCCGGGTCGGGTGCCCGCGAGAAGGCCTCCGCGAAGCGGGCGGGCGAGGGCCCCATCGCCGCGAGCACGCGCTCCAGGATCGGCTTGAAGACGTCGGCGCGGCCGTAGGCGAGGCTCGCCGCCACGAGCCCGGCCACCTCCTGGTCGCCCCGGTCGGCGTGGCGCCGCGGAAGCTCGACCGGGTCGAAGCCGATGCGCCGCGCCCGGTCCAGGCTCGCCTCGAGCGCCACGAGGCGCGGCCGGAGCAGGTCGGCGCGGGCGGCGGAGAGGAGGCGCGGGCGGCGGCGCACGGGAAGGACAATGTAGCTGCAGACCCTCGCGACGGCAGGAGGTGCCCCCTCAGGGCAGCACGGTCAAGCTGCCGAGCAGGCCGTTGATCGGCTCTCCCAGGGTCGACCCGTCGTCGTCGCAGTAGGTGAAGACCTTCCCTCCATCGATGCTCATGCGGTACGTGTAGGCGTAGCTGCCGGCCGCGGAGACGACGATCGACACCGCGTACTGGTCGCTGCCGCCGGCCACCACCCCGACCGGATCCCACGGCGCCGCGAGCCAGGTCCACCCACCGGCGGCGGGGTCCGTGCTCGGTGCCCCGACGCCCAGCTCGGCCACCACCCGATCCGACGCGCCGTCGGGCTCCGTGACGCCCTGCGCGTAGACCTCTCCCTCGAGGAGAGGCGTGGGCGAACCTGCGGACACGGTCACCGTGAACGGGTAGTCGAGGATGCAGGAGAAGTACCCGACGGCGGCAGTGACGCACCCTGCGGACGCGTCGCAGACTGCGCCAGCCGGACAGAGCAGATGATCCGGCTGGTGCCAGATCCCCGCCACCGGATCGCAGGCGTCCACCGTGCACGCGACGCCGTCGTCCACCGGCACCGGGTCGTGCGTCACCGCCCCGGTGGCCGGATCGCAGGCGTCCACCGTGCAGGCGTCCCCGTCGTCGATCGCGTGGGGA
>DATIUR010000255.1:0-2027 GCA_035466675.1 Anaeromyxobacteraceae bacterium
AGGCTTCGACTTTCTCTTGTTCCTCCGACCGAAGGCACACGTGCCCTAGTTCGTGGGCGAGATCGGTCCACGTGACAAAGGGGCGGTAAGTCACCTCGGCCTGGAAATCGCATGGTCCCCAGGTCACGCACCCGCCTCGTCCCTCTGGGAACCGGTCGAGGCAGGCGAAGCCCTCCACCCACACAACGTCACCACAGAGGTCCGGGCAGCGCTCCTCGACGACTTCCATCAACACTTCAGTTCCGAGTGGTGGAGCGAGGCCCCGAAAGACGATGGCGGATTCCTGCGGGCAGCAGGCTAACGCCAGCACCAGGACAGCGGGGGCTCTCATGCCCTACAGGATAGCCCTTCCTGCCGGATGTGACAACCCCCCGCGCAGGGTACAGCTCCGGTCTCGACGTACCCCCCGGGTCTGATATGCAAGGGGTGTGGGCGCCACCGACCCCCGCGACGACCTCGCCCGCCTGGCCCCTTGGGTCCCGGCGATCCGTGACGCTGCCGAGCCCGGTTGGCTTCCGGGACCGAACCCGTACCCGACCGCGGACAGCATCAGGGTGAGGATCGGGATTTGACGTCGGTAGTTCAGCGGTGGTTTTCTGGAGGCGGTGGAGAGAGAGTGACTGATCCTCGTGACGACCTCGCCCGCCTGGCCCCCTGGGTCCCGGCGATCTGTGACGCTGCCGACGAGTTCGGCGTGCGGCGCTCCGTGCTCGCGGCGATGTGCCTCCGGGAGAGCCTGGCGGGCTGGGCGCCGGGCTACACGCGCAAGGGCACGCACCTCGGGTGGGGGGACGCCGGGCACGCCTTCGGCCTATGGCAGTGTGACCGGCGCTTCTGGGAGCAGGTCCTCCGCGGCATGTGGCCCGGGCACCAGCTCCTCACCCCGCTCGGCCAGGCGCGGGCCGCCGCCGCGACGGTCGCCGGCGCGCGCCGGTTCCTCGAGGCCAGGCACCCTGGTGTCGCCTTCCTGCACGAGCGCGCCGCGCTCTCCGCCTACAACGCCGCCCTCCATCGGGTCGACGCCCAGCTCGAGGCGGGCATGGACCCGGACGCCGTGACCACGGGCAGCGACTACGGCAAGGACGTGCTCGCCCGGGCCGCGGTCCTCGAGCGCCGCGACCCCATCGCCTTCCCGCCTGCGGCCGGGTGACGCCGCAGAAGGAGACCCGAATGCGCCCCGTCCTCATCCTCTCGCTGCTCGTCCTCCCCGTCCTCGTTCTCGCCCAGGTCGTGCCCTCGCCCGACGACCCCAACGCCTTCATCGAGGCGATCGTCGCCGCGGTTCAGGGCGGCGACTGGCGTGCGGTCGCCATCCTCGCCGTGATCGGGGTCGTGGCCCTGGCCCGGCGCTTCGGCGGGGCCTGGGTCCCCTGGCTCCGGACGGCGCGCGGCGGCGCCCTCCTCGCCCTCGCCGGCGGCATCGTCTCGACCCTCGGCCCCGCCCTCTTCTCCGGCGGGATCACCCTGAGCGCCCTCCTGAACGGCCTCATCAACGGGGTGGCGGCGGCCGGCGGCTGGGTCGTGGCCCGCCGGCTCATCTACGGCGAGGCCGTGCCTCCGAACCCCGCGCCCGGAAGCTGAACCATGCGACTCGTCATCCCAACGTCGCGGCTCGTCTCGATGCGGGTCGAGGTCGGCTTCGCGTCCGCGCGGGTCCATGCTCGGATGCGGTGGTGGGTGCCGGTCTACGTCTCGGCCGTCACGCTCATCGCCCGCATGCTGGCGGCGCTGCACATCCCGGTCACGATCGAGGTGCGCTGATGGAGCGCTGGGAGAAGATCCTGGGCCTGGTGCGTTCGCCGTGGGCGGTCTTCGCCCTGGCGGTGGTCGCCCTCCTGGCCGTGGTCTGGAGGCTGAACGCCGCCCGTGGCGAACTCCAGGCGGCTCGCGACGCGGCCTCCCTCGCCGCCGCGGAGGCCGAACTCCGGGCGGCTGGCGAGCTGGTGGCCGAGCGGGAGGAGGCCGAGGGCCTCCGCCGGCGTCTGGCCGAGACCTCGGCCGAGCTCCGGGCGGCGGTGGCGCGCGCC
>DATIUR010000256.1:0-3937 GCA_035466675.1 Anaeromyxobacteraceae bacterium
GGCGTTGCCCGCAGGCGCGGAGCGTTCGAGCGCGGGAGGGCTTCTTCGGTCTGGGATCGGACCGGCAGCGGCGCCGGTCCAGCCGCTGCGACAAGGGCGGCACCGCCGCGGGCTGGCAGGGCGTCGATGCCGGCGGGAGCGGACGGGAGCGGCGGCCGTACCCTGTCCTGCGAGGCGCGGAGCGCCGAGGGGAACGCTTCCCCCGCGGGGCCCGTGGCCGCACCACGCGCCTCACTCGAGGTCGCCGCGGGTGAGCACCGTGTCGCGCAGCCAGCGGTCGTCGGCCTTGGGGTGGTCGGCCAGGAAGTGGAGCCCGCGCGACTCCTTGCGCTGCCGGGCGCACTCGACGATCAGCATGGCCACGTCGGCCAGGTTCCGGAGCTCGATCAGGTCGGGCGTGACCTTGTACTGCCAGTAGTAGTCGCGGATCTCGCTCCGCAGCACGCCGAGCCGCGCCCGGGCCCGCTCCAGCCGCTTCTGCGTGCGGACGATGCCGACGTAGTTCCACATGAGCCGCCGGACCTCGTCCCAGTTGTGCGCCACCACCACGCCCTCGTCGGGGTCGAGCGCGTCGCCCGGGTTCCAGTCCGGGATGGGAGCCGGGGCGCCGCGCTCGCCGCGCGGCTCGGCCAGGGCCTGCACCGCCGCCCGGTGGCCGTAGACCAGGCCCTCCAGGAGCGAGTTGGAGGCGAGCCGGTTGGCGCCGTGCAGGCCGGTGCAGGCCACCTCGCCCACCGCGTAGAGGCCCGGGATGGAGGTGCGCCCCACCAGGTCGGTGACCACGCCTCCGCACTGGTAGTGAGCGGCCGGCACGACCGGGATGGGTTGGATGGCCATGTCGATCCCGAACTCCCGGCAGGTCTGGTAGATGTGCGGGAAGTGCTCGATGAGGAAGCCCTTCGGCAGGTGCGTCATGTCGAGGAAGGCGCAGTCGTCGCCGCGGCGCTTCATCTCGGCGTCGATGGAGCGGGCCACCACGTCGCGGGGGGCCAGCTCCTTTCGCGGGTCGTAGCGCGACATGAACGCCTCGCCCGCGACGTTGCGGAGGATCCCGCCCTCGCCCCGCAGCGCCTCGGAGACGAGGAAGCTCTTGGCCGCGGGGTGGTAGAGGCAGGTGGGGTGGAACTGGAAGAACTCCATGTTCGCGACGGCCGCGCCGGCGCGGTAGGCCATGGCCACGCCGTCGCCGGTGGCGACGTCCGGGTTGGAGGTGTAGAGGTAGACCTTGCCCGAGCCGCCGGTGGCGAGCACGGTGGTGCCGGCCGACACCGCCGAGACCACGCCGGTGGCGCGGTCGAGCACGTGGGCGCCCAGCGCCCGGCTCGGGCCGCCCAGCCCGATCTTGCCGCTCGTGACGACGTCGACGGCCACCTGGTCCTCGACGATCCGGACGCCCCGGGCGTCGCAGGCGGCGAGGAGCGCGCGCTCCACCTCGCGGCCGGTGGTGTCCTTGGCGTGGGCCACCCGGCGGCGGGAGTGCCCCCCCTCGCGCGTGAGGTGGAGGGCCTGCCCCTCGCGGTCGAACTCGACCCCCAGCGAGAGGAGCCAGCGGATGCGCTCCGGCCCCTCGCGGACGGTGACCTCCACCGCCTCGCGCTTGCACAGGCCCGCGCCGGCGACGAGCGTGTCCTCGACGTGGTGGGCGAGGTCGTCGTCCGGGCCGAGGACGGCCGCGATGCCGCCCTGCGCGTACTGCGTGTTCCCCTCGGAGCGCTGGCGCTTGGCGAGGACCAGGACCGAGCCCTTCCCCGCCACCTCGAGGGCGAAGGAGAGGCCGGCCACGCCCCCTCCCAGGACCAGGAAGTCCACGTGCTCTCGGCCGGGGAGCGGTCCCATGGGTGATCATGTAGCACAGGGTAGGGGAATAAAGTTGTCGGTCCGCGCGGGCCCCTGGTAGCGTGATCGCCTGGTATGCGCGCGGACTGCGCCATCGGCGTCGCCTTCCTGGCGCTGCTGCTCGCCCCCGTCTCCGCCGCCGCGGGGGAGCTCTACTCCTTCGTGGACGACGACGGCGTGGTGCACTTCACCAACGCGCCGAGCGATCCGCGCTATCGCCGCGTGCGCCGGACCTCCGAGGCGGCGGGCGTGTACCGGACCTCGCCGCGTCCCCGCCCTCCGGCGGCGGGCTCGGCGTCGGCCTCGGCCGCGGACTCGGCTGCGGCCTCGCCTGCGTCCGCGTCGGCCTCCGCCGGGAGGAGCGCCGAAGCCTACCGCGACCACGTCCAGTCGGCCGCGAGGAAGTACGAGCTTCCCGTGACGCTCATCCTGGCGGTGATGGCGGTGGAGTCGAACTTCGATCCCCGGGCCGTGTCGGAGAAGGGGGCCATGGGGCTCATGCAGCTCATGCCGGGGACGGCGCGCGACATGTACGTCCACGATCCGTTCGACCCGGCCCAGAACATCGAGGGCGGGGCCCGCTACCTGAGGCTCCTCGCCAACCAGTACGAGGGCGATCCGCTCCGCACGCTCGCCGCCTACAATGCCGGGCCCGACGCGGTGCGCCGCGCCGGAGGCGAGGTCCCCAACATTCCCGAGACGCGCGCCTACGTCCGCAAGGTGGTGGACCTCTGGAAGGCGTACCGAACGGAGCAGTGAGGCCGTGGCGCGGCTGGCGAGCGGGGCGGACCAGGTCGAGGGGCTCGACGAGGAGTTCCTCTTCCACCTGAACCGCGGGTCGGAGATGCTGGCCCGCGGCGAGGCAGAGGGCGCGCGCGCCGCGCTGGAGCGGGCCCAGGAGCTGCGCCCCAAGGACGCCAAGGCCCTCGGCCTGCTCGGCCAGGCCTGCTACAAGCTCGGGCGGTACGGCGACGCCGCCGACGCCTGGCAGCGGCTGGTGGACGACAACCCGGTCGAGCCCTCGGCGCGGGTGAACCTGGGCCTGGCGAACCTCAAGGCCAAGCGGTTCCCGGAGGCGGTGAAGCAGCTCGAGATCGCGCTCGACCTGAAGCCGGACCACAAGAAGGCGATGGGGTACCTGGGGCTGGCGCTGCTGGAGGCCGGCCATCCGCAGAGGGCGCGGGAGTGGTTCCGGAAGGCCGGCTCGGACCAGATGGTGGCGCGCTGCGACGACGTGCTCGCCGGCGGCGGCCGCTCCCCGCGCCCCGCCCCGGCCGCCGCGGCCGAGCCGCCGCTCGCCCCCGAGCCGCTCCACACGCTGGCGCCGGAGACCGCCGTCGCGCCGCGCGCCCCGGCCGCCCCGGAGGCGGGGCTGGCCGCCTGGGCCGCCTCCCGCCTGGTGGGCGGTCCGGTGGCGGAGACCTTCGCGGTGACCGGCGACACGCTCACGGTGAACGTCCGCGGGGAGGTCCTGGTCCGGATGGACGGGCTCTTCGCCTCGCGGGGGAAGCTCTCGCAGGTGGGCGAGATGAAGCGGTTCCGCGGGCGGGCCACCGACAAGCCCTTCGGGGAGGGGGCGGGCCGCATGACCCGGGTGACCGGGGAAGGCGTGCTGCTCTTCCGGACCGGCGGCCGGCGCTTCACCGCGCTCGACCTCTCCGGCGACGCCGGCTACTTCCGCGAGGAGGTGGTCTTCGGCTTCGAGGAGCCGGTGGTCTTCGAGAACGGGCGGGTCCCCTCGCAGCTGGCCGACCTGAACCTCGTCCACCTGCGCGGGAGCGGGCGTTTCCTCATCGCCACCGAGACGCCGCCGGTGGCGGTGGACGTGGCGCCCGACGCGCCGCTGCGGATGCCGCTGGTGGCGCTGGTCGGGTGGGTGGGGAGCCTGACGCCGCGGGTGGTGCCCCTGGTGGAGGGCGACGAGTCCGGACCCGCCGCGGTGGAGCTGACCGGGGACGGGCGCGTGCTGGCCGACCCGGCCGCGGCGGCCGGGGTCGGGCGCGAGGAGTGACCGTGGCCGACTCCGCCCCCGCGCCGGCCGAACGGTCCTTCCGGCGGGAGTTCCTGAACGCGCCGAACGCCATCACGCTCGTCCGGATCG
>DATIUR010000257.1:0-4517 GCA_035466675.1 Anaeromyxobacteraceae bacterium
CTCGCGAGCGAGGGCCGGTGGCTCCACCCCCGCCGCGGACCCGCCCGCGGGCGCCACCGGGAGCAGGCCAGCGGGCGCGGCCTCGGCGCCGGCCTGGATCTCCCCGACGGGAGGGGGCCGCGGCGGCGCCGGACGTGCCGCGCGCCTCCGCGCGCGCTCCCGCTCCGCCTCGGGCGACAGCATGCGGGCGAGCGTGTACTCGAGGCCGAGGTCGGTGTCCTCGTCGCACATGCGACCGTCGGCGACGAAGAGCTGCGGCGTCAGCACCGGGATGGCGTTCGCCACGGCCCAGCGCAGGCTCTTCGTGAGCTTGCTCCGCACCAGGGAGCCGCCCAGGCAGCCCCGCACGCCCGGGAAGGTCCGCTCGATCTGGGCGCGCAGCGCTCCCTCGTCGCGGGCCGCGAGGCCGCGGAGCTCCGCCTGCCGGCCGAACGCCCAGCGCAGGACCTCGCCGGCGGCGTCGGTGTTCTTGGCCCCGGGCCCGACGCCCGCGGCGCACAGGACGGCCTCGCTCACGGCGCAGGCGCCCGGGTGGATCGCCTCCGTCACCATCCAGTTGCAGGCCGAGTCGAGCGGGAAGAGCACCGCCTTCAGGTCCAGCCGGTCCCGGAGCGCGCTCGCGGCGAGCCGCGCGTCGAAGGCCTTGCAGGACGGGCAGAGGGGATCGAGGACCTCGATGGACGGCGTCCCGCCCCGGTTCGAGGCGAGGGGGATCATGACGCCCGCCCAGTCCTCCGGCCGGACCAGCCCGGCGCACCCGAGCAGGGAGGCCTCGCGGTCGGGCCGCGGCGCGAGCGCGACGTACGCCAGCGTCACGGCCACGACGAGGCCGGCGCCCTCCGCCAGGGCGGTGCCGAGCCGGACCGCTCCGGGAGCGTCCGCCGCCCGGTGCGCCAGGAGCGCGCCGACGAAGGTGAGCGCGCTCGCGGCGTAGACGCCGACGCAGACCTTGCAGAGCACGTCCAGCTTGGCGACGGAGAGCACGCCGTAGAGCACGGAGACGGCGACCGGCAGCCCGGCGGCGGCGAGCAGCACCTTCGTCTCGCCCGAGGTCGCCCTCCCCCGCCACAGCAGCAGGGCGGCCCGGTAGGCGAGGAAGGCGAAGACCGCCAGCGCCCACAGGCTGACCGGGACGCCGCCCCACAGCGTCTCCCGGAAGAACGAGCTGTACGGGCTCATCATCGCCGTCCGGCAGCCGCTCTCGGCCACCTCCCGGGCGGCGCCGGGCAGGAACGAGCAGTGGATGGCGTGCACCTGGCGGTCCAGGTGCTGCATGAAGTCGCTCGTGCTCACCGCGGAGAAGAGGGCTCCCACCAGGGCGCCGGCGAGCGCCAGGGCGAGCGGCCCGCGCGGAGCGGCTCCCTCCCGCGGCGGCGGCTCTTCTCCGTCCGGGCCGGGAGCGTCTCCGTGCAGGTGCCTCGTGAACGCGGGATCGGTCGTCTGCATCGCACCCAAGAACCAACTGTCCGCCCGACGGTCAAGGGGGTCGTGCTGCGCCGGTCTGCGTCCTTTGCATACAGGACGCCCGGCGACCCCGCGGCGCCCGCCGGGGGCGGCATCGTCCCCGCAGCGTCCCCCGGCCGCGCGACGGGTGCCAGAGGCGGTTTTCCGCTCGCCGCGTGCTATAGGAACCGCCCAGGGGAGCGGGGGAAGAAGCAGGGCGCTTGAGGAGACTCACCCGCAACATGCGCGAGGCCGCCGGGCGCTCGCCCAGGGCGTTCTCGCTCACGGCCGCCTTCGTGGTGGCCCTCCTCGTGCTGGTGGCCCTGCTGTGGGTGCAGGTGCGCCAGGCCACCAACATCGTCCTGCCGGTCGGGCCGGAGCCCACCTCGCCGACACCGTCCGCGTCGCCGGGCGCGCGGGCGGTCCTGATCCTGAACTCGTATCACCCCGGCTACTCGTTCTCCGACAACGAGGTGTCCGGGATCGTGGACGCGCTGCGGCAGGGGGACCCGGGGATCGAGACCCTGGTCGAGTACCTGGACTGCAAGCGCTTCCCGGGCATGGAGCACTTCGACCGGATCCGCGACCTGTTCGCCCGCAAGTACGCGGGTCGCGACCTCCCGGTGGTGATCGCGGCCGACAACCCGGCCCTGGAGTTCGCGCTCCGGTACCGCGCCGAGCTGTTCCCTGGGGCGGCCATCGTCTTCTGCGGGATCAACGGATTCCACCCGAAGATGATCGAGGGGCAATCGGACGTGACGGGCGTGGCCGAGATCCTCGCGGCCGACGAGACCTTGGACCTGGCCCTGGAGCTGCATCCCGACACCCGCCACGTCCTGGTGGTGCACGATCGCAGCATCACCGGGCTCTCCACCCGCCGGCAGACCGAGAGCCAGCTGGAGCGCTTCGCGAGGCGGGTCGAGGTCTCGTACCTGCCCGACGTGACCACCGCGGATCTCCTCGAACGGCTGCGCCATCTCCCCCCCGACAGCCTGGTGATGCTCCTCTCCTACAGCCTCGACAAGGAGGGCAGGGTCTTCAACCTCGGACAGATCTCGAGGCTCCTCTCCGAGGCCGCGCCGGTGCCGGTCTACGCCGTCCACGAGGAGCGGCTCGGCTACGGGATCATGGGCGGCAGCCTGCTCGGCGGCAGGCTCCAGGGCGAGCGCGCCGCCCGGATGGCCGCGCGCATCCTGGCGGGGGAACCCGTCGCCGCAATCCCCGTGGACCTGCGGAGCCCGACCCGCGCGATGTTCGATCACCGCCAGCTGGAGCGGTTCGGCATCTCGCCCGACGCCCTCCCCGACGGGGCCGTGGTCGTGAACCGGCCCGTCTCGTTCTTCGCCGCCTACCCGGGACTGGCGATGACGACGCTGGGCATCATCGCCATCCTGGCGAGCGGCGTGGTGGTCCTCGCCTCCAGCATCCACCAGCGGCGCACGGCGGAGGAGGAGCAGCGTCGCCTCCACGTCCAGCTCCTGCAGTCGCAGAAGATGGAGGCCGTGGGACAGCTGGCCGGCGGCGTGGCCCACGACTTCAACAACATCCTCACCGCCATCATCGGCCACGCCAGCCTGCTGCGGTCGGAGGTCGAGGCCAGCCCGGAGCTCACCACCTTCGTCGACGAGATCCTGGCGTCCTCCGAGCGGGCGTCACGCCTGACACGCAGCCTCCTCGCCTTCAGCCGCAAGCAGGTGATGGCGAAGCGGCCGGTGGACCTGAACGAGATCGTACCGCGCGTCGCCCGGATCGCCCACCGGCTCATCGGGGAGGACATCGAGTTCCGCACGGTCCTCCAGGGTGGGACGCTCACGGTCATGGCGGACGCCGCCCAGATCGAGCAGGTGCTCCTCAACCTGTGCACCAACGCCCGCGACGCCATGCCGAGCGGGGGCAACCTCACCATCGAGACCGACGTGGTGGACGTCGCCGACGCCCACCGGACGAGCAACCTGCTGGAGCGGCCGGGCCGGTACGGGATCATCCGCGTCTCCGACACCGGAGTGGGGATGGACGAGGCCACCCGGCTCCAGATCTTCGAGCCGTTCTTCACCACCAAGGAGGTCGGGAAGGGAACCGGCCTGGGCCTGTCCATCGCCTACGGGATCGTCAAGCAGCACGAAGGGACCATCAACGTCTACAGCGAGCCCGGCAAGGGGACGTCCTTCAAGATCTTCCTCCCCCTCACCGACGCGGTGGGCGTGGCCCTGGCGCCCCGGGTCGAGGCGCCCTCGGCGGGAGGCAGCGAGACCATCCTGCTGGCCGAGGACGAGACGGAGGTCCGGGGCCTCATCCGCCTGGTGCTGCGCCGGGCCGGCTACACGGTTCTGGAGGCCGCGGACGGCCAGGAGGCGGTGGAGGTCTTCGCCCGTCACGGCGCCCCGGTGGACCTCCTTCTCAGCGACGTGATCATGCCGAGGCGGAACGGGAAGGACGCGTACGAGCAGATGAGGACCCGGCGCCCCGGGGTGAAGGTCCTCTTCATGAGCGGCTACACGGCCGACATCGTCCAGGGCAAGGGGATGGTCGGGGAGGGGCTCCCCCTCGTCTCGAAGCCCATCGTCCCGGACCAGCTCCTGCGCCGGGTCCGGGAGGTCCTCGACGCCTGAGCGGGCCGGCGGGTGGCTCCGCGGATCGGTGGCCGCCTCCGCCCCGTCCTCACCGCGGCATCTCGCCCTCGACGCCCCGGCCGGCGGCCGCGTTTGCCGGCGCGCGGGGGGCGCCCGGGCCAGCGCAACCCGGAGCGGTTGCCGGTGTTGGAGCCATCGACGGGCGCATGGGGCGCCCCATTCACCTGGAGCGATGCCATGACCCGAACGATCGTGACCCTCGTCGCCGCCGTCCTCCTCCTCTCCCCCGCTCTCGCCGTGGCCGGCCCCGGCGAGAGGCTCGAGCGGCGCGGCGAGCGGGTGGAGCGCCGCGGCGAGCGGATGCAGCGGCAGGGCGAGCGCCTGCAGGAGCGGGGCGAGCGGCGCCAGGAGCGCGGCGAGGCCGTGCAGGCGCGGGCCGAACGGCTCGACGCGGCCGGCCACGAGGCGTCGGCGAGCCGCCTCTAGCGGCGGGGCGAACGGCTC
>DATIUR010000258.1:0-2077 GCA_035466675.1 Anaeromyxobacteraceae bacterium
GGGGCCACCGCCTCGACCGGCGAGCCGGGCAGGGCAGGGAGCCGGAGCAGGTCCGCCTCGGCCAGCGAGCGCTCCTCCTCCACCGGGCCGAGCTCGAGCGAGCCGAGGCCGAAGCGGAGCGGGGCGCTGCGCGGGAGCACGAGCAGGTTGGCGCCGTAGGCGACCAGCTCCCGCCCGAGCTGTGCGCGGACGCCGGTCGAGACCGTGGCGAGGGCGAAGACCAGGGCGGCGGAGAGGGCGAGCGAGGCGGTCGCCACCGCGCCCGAGCCGAGCGATCCGCGCAGGGAGCGCGAGAGCCAGCGCAGGAAGAAGGCGCGCCCGGTCACGCGGACTCCTTCAGCGCGCCGGCGGGGTCGATGGCCAGGGCGCGCCGGACGGGCCAGACGGCGCCCAGGGCGGCCACCGCCAGCGACCCCGCCAGGGCGAGCGGGAGGAGCGCCGCGTCTGGCTCCATGGGAGAGCCGAAGACGGCCGCGCCGAGACCGCGGACGGCCGCCGCCGCCAGCCCCGCCCCCACGAGCCCGCCGGCGGTGGCCAGCGCCGCCACCTCGGTCCCGAGCAGGAGCGCCACGTCCAGGGCGGAGGCGCCGGTCGCGCGCATGAGCGCGATCTCGGCGCGGCGGCCCATCACCCGGGCGGCGAAGGTCGAGGCCACCGCCAGGGCGGCCGCCCCGAGGGCCAGCGCGGCCAGCAGCGCCATCAGGACGTCGAGGCGCGAGAGCACGCGCGCCTCCGCCTCGGCCAGGCTCCAGACCGGGCGGGCCCGGCTGCCCGGCACCGCCTCCTCGACCTGGCGGGCCACGCTCGTCACGTACGGCGTGCAGAACCACTTCTCGAACTCGCGGCGGGTCATCCCGCCGGGGTCGCGCCGCCCGAAGGCGTCGAGCGGGACCGTCACGGCCGAGACGAGCGCCCGCGACACCTGGCCGGGCCGGCCCAGCAGCGCCTGCGCCGCGGCGAGGTCCACGAGGACCTGCTCCTCCTCGAAGCCGCCGCTCTCGAGCAGGCCCGCCACGGCCAGGTCGGCCCGGGCGGACGGGAGCGCCACCGAGATGCGCCCGCCCGGCCGCGCGCCGATCCGGTCGGCCAGGGCCCGCCCCACCACCGCCGAGCCGGCCTCGCCGGAGGCCGGCCAGCGCCCCTCGAGCCGCCAGAAGGGGAAGAGGGGCACCACGCCGGCGCGCAGCGCGCCGCCCTCGGCGCGGGGGAGCGTCCGGTCGAACCACACGCCGGCCAGGAGGGCGCGCTCCGAGCCGGCCGGCCCGGTGGCGGTGGCGGGGGCCGTGAGCGAGGGGGCGATCCCCACCACGTTGTGACGCCAGAAGATGGTCAGGATGCGGGCCAGGTCGGCCTCCGCCAGCGCCCCGGCCGGAGCCGCCGCGCCGGAGGGGGCGGCGGCGGCGCGGGGCTCCACCACCACGTTGGCGCCGAAGCCGCGCAGCTCCCGGGCCAGGCGCCCCTCGACCTGGGAGGCCACCGAGAGGAGCGCCGCGGCGATGCCGGCGCCCATGGCGGTGGCCAGCGCCACGAGCGCGAGGCGGAGCGGGTGGAGGCGGAGCGCGCCGCGCAGGAGCCGGAGGACCATCGCGCCGGGCGAGGATAGCGCTACCGGGCGAACGGCTCCAGCACGCCCACGGTGATCTGGGGCAGGTAGGTGATGGCCAGGACGCCCGCGGCCATGATGAGGAGGAAGGGAAAGGTCTTGCGGTAGACCCAGGGCAAAGGCTTCCCGAAGCGCGAGGCGGACAGGAAGAGGTTCAGCCCGAGCGGCGGCAGGAGGAAGCCGAGCTCGAGGTTCGCCAGGAACACGACGCCCAGGTGGATGGGGTCGACGCCGTAGGCCACCCCCAGCGGCGCCACCAGCGGGGCGAGCACCACGATGGCCGAGTACATCTCGAGGACGCTGCCCAGGACGAGGAGGACCGCGTTGAGCAGGAGGAGGAACAGCGCCGGGCTCGACACGTGCGCGGTCATCCACTCGACCAGGCGGGTCGCGATCTCCGCGTCGACGAACCAGTTGGTGAGGCCGTAGGCGGCCCCGAGCAGGATGACCACGCTCCCCACCAGGGCCGCGGCA
>DATIUR010000259.1:0-2137 GCA_035466675.1 Anaeromyxobacteraceae bacterium
ATTTCCCCGGGGGGCGGGTTGTGCACTACACTCGTCATTACAATGATGGGAATATCAGGCGCCGTCCAATTTGCGCAGACTGGGCGCATGGTACGCGCACGCAATCCAATGACACCTCAGCGCGGGATGCCGGCGCGCGAGCGGGATGGCCACGCGGCCCGCGGCCCTCTCTCGCGGGGCATCGGGCTCGCCGCCGCTGCCGCCCTGGCGCTGTGGGCCCCTGCCGCGGCGGCCCAGCGCTGCGGCGGTCTGTCCGCCACCGACCTGGTGTTCACCGCGTACACGCCCTTCGGGCCCGGGGTCTCCGCCACGTCCACCCTGACCTACAGCTGCCCGCCGGGCGTCGGGCAGGCGTGGATTGCGATATCCCGCCCGCGTACGTTGAGAGCTGGTAGCAATTCGATGCAATTCGATGTCTACCAATCGTCGGACCTCTCCGCGGCGTGGCCGGACGCTCCGCCGGCGCAGGTGCCGGCCGCCCCGGCCGGGTCGGTCACGGCCTACGGGTTCCTGCCACCGCAGGACGCGGCGGCCGGGAACTACAACGCCGTACTCTTCGTGAGCCTCTTCAGCGGGCCCACCCGTACCTTCAGCGGCCTCACCGTCCTGAGGGTGAGGTCCAGCGTCGCGGCGGCGTGCACGATCGCGGCGGGCACCCTGTCCTTCGGGAGCTACGATCCGCTGGGGGTGAACGCGGTGAGCCCGCTCGACGCGCAGGGGACGTTCCAGGTCGCCTGCACGAGGAACACGGGCTACACCGTGGGCCTCGGCCCGGGCGGCTTCGCCGCCGGCACCGTGCGGCAGATGGCGAGCGGCGCGCAGCGGCTCCAGTACGAGCTCTACGCGGATCCGGGCCGGACCAGCCCGTGGACCGCGACGGCCACCGTGGGCGGCACCGCCCCGAGCACCGCACCCGTGACGCTCACCGTCTACGGGCGCGTGCCGGCCGGCCAGCCCGCCCCTGCGGGCGCGTACGCGGACACGGTGCAGTCGACCATCAACTTCTGATGCGCGGACCCGGCGAGGCTCCCCGAGCCGGGCGTGCGCGGGCCCGCGCCGGGAGATAGACCTCGGGACCGGGAGGCGGGCTCATGGAACCGCTCGCACGGCTGTTCGACGAGAGCCCCGGCGAGCAGCTCCCGCTCCCGCCCGAGCTGCTCGCGCTGTACGGGCCGCTCCGGATGCCCGCGCGGCCGGATCGCCCGCACGTCTTCGCGAACTTCGTGGCGAGCCTCGACGGGATCGTCGCGGTGGATCCGCCGCGGGGGAGCGGGGCGGAGATCGGCGGCGGCAACGCGCAGGATCGCGCGGTGATGGGGCTCCTGCGGGCCGTGGCGGACGGGGTGATCGTCGGCGCGGGGAACCTGCGCGCGGAGGGCGATCACGTCTGGACCGCGGAGCGCATCTGCCCGGAGCTCGCCGGGCCGTACGCCCGGCTCCGGGCCGCGCTCGGGAAGCCGCCGGCGCCGCTCCAGGTCGTCGTCACGGGCAGCGGCGACGTGGACGTCTCCCGCGCGGTGCTGTCCGGCGCGGCGCCGTCGCTCGTGGTCACCACCGCCTCCGGCGCCGCGCGGCTCCGCGCGAAGCGCGCGACCGTCCGGCTCGCCGTGCCGGCGCCCGGGACGGGGTGGATCCCGCTGCGCGCGATCCTCGAGGCCGCGGGGCTCGCGGGCGGGGCGCTCGTCCTCGTGGAGAGCGGGCCCACCTCGACGAGCCGGTTCCTCGAGGAGGGCGCGGTGGACGAGCTGTTCCTGACGAGCGCGCCCGTCCTCGTCGGGCGCGCGCCGGAGCCGGCCACGCTCGGGCTCGTCGAGGGGCGGTTCTTCAGGCCGGGCACCCTGGCCGGGCGGCTCCTGTCGGCGCGGCGCGGGGGAGACTTCCTGTTCCTGCGGTACGCGCTGGACCGGGAGTGAACCTCGCCCTCACGTGGCGACGAACAGCATCCCCTGCGTCAGGATGATCGCGCCGAAGGCGACGAGCAGCGAGCCCGAGACCCAGCGGACCGCGAGCGGGTGGGCCGCGACGGCGCGCACGCGCTGGCGCAGGGCCTGCGAGCCGTAGCCGACCGCGAGCATGGGGACCGCGAACCCGGCGGAGTAGGCGAGCAGGAGGACCAGTCCGGTGGCGACGCTCCCGC
>DATIUR010000260.1:0-8214 GCA_035466675.1 Anaeromyxobacteraceae bacterium
CCACCCGGCCGCCCAGCTCGTGGGCCATGAGCTGGAGGCCGTAGCAGATCCCGAGCACCGGCACGCCCAGCTCGAACGCGGTCCGGTCCACCCGGGGGCTCCCCTCCGCCAGCACGCTGGCCGGCCCGCCGGAGAGGACGATCCCGCGGGGACGGAAGGCCCGCATCGCCTCCGGCGCCGTCGTGCAGGGGTGGATCTCGCAGTAGACCCCCAGCTCGCGCAGCCGGCGGGCGATGAGCTGCGTGTACTGCGAGCCGAAGTCGAGGACGAGGACCTTCTCTGCGTGGATGTCCATCAATCCACCCTGTAGTTCGGCGCCTCCTGCGTGATGATCACGTCGTGGACGTGGCTCTCCTTGAGCCCCGCCGCGCTGATGCGGATGAAGCGCGCCTTCTGCCGCAGCTCCGGGATGGTCTTGCAGCCCAGGTAGCCCATGCCGCTCCGCAGCCCGCCCACCAGCTGGAAGAGCGTCATCTCCACCGTGCCCTTGTACGGCACGCGCCCCTCGATCCCCTCGGGCACGAGCTTGTCCGGGTCGGCCTCCGTCTGGAAGTAGCGGTCCTTCGACCCCTGCTTCATGGCGCCGAGCGAGCCCATGCCCCGGTACGACTTGTAGCTCCGCCCCTGGTACAGGATCACGTCGCCGGGCGCCTCCTCGGTGCCGGCCAGCAGCGACCCGATCATGATGCTCCCCGCGCCCGCGGCGAGCGCCTTGACGATGTCGCCGGAGTACTTCACCCCGCCGTCGGAGATCACCGGGACCCCGTATTTCTCGGCGGCGCGGGCGCACTCGTCCACCGCGGTGATCTGGGGGACGCCCACGCCGGCCACCACGCGGGTGGTGCAGATCGAGCCCGGACCCACGCCCACCTTCACCGCGTCCGCGCCGGCCTTGCAGAGCGCCTCGGCGGCGTCGGCGGTGGCGACGTTGCCGGCCACCACCTCGATCCCCTTGAAGTTCGCCTTGGTGGCGCGCACCGCCTCCAGCACGGCCCGGGCGTGGCCGTGGGCGGTGTCGATGGCGATGACGTCCACCCCCGCCTTGATGAGGGCCTGGATGCGCGCCTCCCGGTCGCCCCCCACCCCGACGGCGGCGCCGCACAGCAGGCGGCCGGCCCTGTCCTTGGCGGCGTCCGGGTGCTTCTGGATCTTCTCGATGTCCTTGATGGTGACGAGCCCCTTCAGCTCGAAGGCCTCGTTCACCACCAGGAGCTTCTCGATCCGGTGGCGGTGGAGCAGCTCCTTCGCCTCCTCGATGGTGACGCCCTCGCGCGCGGTGACGAGGTCCTTCGTCATCACCTGCTCCACCCGCTGCTCGAGGTTCTTCTCGAACCGCAGGTCGCGGTTGGTGAGGATCCCCACCAGCCGGCCCCGCTGCACCACCGGGATCCCGCTGATGGAGTTCTCGCGCATGAGCGCCACGGCCCGGTGGATGGGCGCGCCCGGGTCGATGGTGACGGGGTCGGTCACCACCGCCGACTCGTACTTCTTCACCTTCACCACCTCGGCCGCCTGCTCCTCGATCCGCATGTTCTTGTGGATGAACCCGAGCCCGCCGGCCGCCGCCATGGCGATGGCCATGCGCGACTCGGTGACCGTGTCCATCGCCGCCGAGACGATGGGGATGTTGAGCTGGACGTTGCGGGTGAGGCGGGAGGGCGTCTCGACCTGCCTGGGCAGGACGTCGGACTCGGCCGGCAGGAGCAGGACGTCGTCGAACGTCAGCGCGAGCCGGAGGTCGTCGCGGTTGAGCATGCGGACGTATAAACGGGCCCGCCAGGGAGGTCAAGCCTCGGCCGGAACGGGCCTTTTTCGTGGACGGGCGCCGGCGGCGGAGCGCCGGCACGCCGCGGCTGGCGCGCGCCGCGCACACGCGACCACCTCGCCCGTCTCGCCGCCGGGCGCTTGCCGGCCCCGGTCACCGACCGGATAATCGCAGGCGGTGGCGGGTCCCCACGACAAGCGCCGCGGCGACCGGCTGCCCATCGGCCTCCGCGTCCGTCTCTCCTACGGGAGCGTGGACGAGTTCGTGGAGAGGTTCGCGGTGAACATCTCCCGCGGCGGCGTGTTCATCCGCACGCGCGAGCCGAAGGAGGTCGGCACCCCGCTGCGGCTGGAGCTCCTGCTCGCCACGGGCGAGCCGGCCCTCTCGGCCGAGGGCGTGGTCCGCTGGGTCCAGCAGGAGGACCCGACCGCGCGCCCCCCCAAGGCGCCCGGGATGGGCGTGCAGTTCAGCCGGCTCGACGAGGGCTCCCGCGCCCTGGTCGAGCGGATGGTCACGCTGAAGGAGAAGCGCGGCGTCGCCCCCGGCGTGGCGTCGCCGGCCCCGGTCGCGCCGCGGCCGGAGAAGACGCCCCCGTCCCCCCGGGCGCCCCGGCCCGAGGGACCGGCGCCCGCGCCGCCGCCCCGCCTCACGCCGGCGGGAGGCACGCCCGCCCTGACGCCGCCGCCCGGTGGTCCCCCGCCGCTTCCCCGCGCGCGCCGCCCCGCGCCGGGCGAGCCGGCCCAGGCCGACCTCTCCCTGCCCCACCGGGTCGAGCAGGTGACCGCGGGCCCGGCCCGGATCGACCTGCCGGTGCCGCGGACCCCGGGAACCCTGCCCCGCAAGTCCCGGGCGGTGGTGGGGATCGACCTCGGCACGACCAACTCGTGCGCCGCCGTCGTGAAGGACGGCCGCCCCTACGTCATCCCGTCGCGCGAGGGGTACAACACCGTCCCGTCCATCGTGGCGCTCAACGCGCGAAACAAGGTGGTGGTGGGCCACCTGGCCCGGGCGCAGCTCCTCACCAACCCGCGCCAGACGGTCTACGGGGCGAAGCGGCTCATCGGCCGTCCCTTCGACTCCGAGGTCGTGCAGGACCTGAGCGGCAAGTTCCCCTACGAGATCGTCCCCGGGGAGGACGGGCTGGCCGCGGTCCGGCTCGGGCCGGAGACGCTCTCGCTGGAGCAGGTCTCCGCGCTGGTGCTCTCCGAGGTGAAGGAGGTGGCCCAGAACCACCTCGGCGAGGAGGTGAACCGCGCCGTGGTCACCGTCCCCGCCTACTACAACGAGCGCCAGCGGGCCGCGGTCCGGCTGGCCGGCGCCCTGGCCGGGCTGCACGTCGAGCGGATCCTGAACGAGCCCACCGCCGCGGCGCTCGCCTACGCCTACGGCCGGAACGTGAACCAGCGGGTGATGGTGTACGACCTGGGCGGCGGCACCTTCGACGCCTCGGTGCTGGAGCTGCAGGACAACGTCTACGAGGTCGTCTCCACCGGCGGCGACACGTTCCTCGGAGGCGTGGACTTCGACAACCGCATCGTGGACCGATTGCTGGAGGTCTGGCGCGAGCAGCACGGCGCCGCCTTCGAGGGCGACCGCGTGGCGCTGTCGCGCCTGGTGGACGCGGCGGAGCGCGCCAAGTGCGCCCTCTCCGAGACCACCGAGTTCGCCATCTCGCTGCCGTACCTCGCCACCCGCGGCGGCTCGCCGCTCTCCCTCGAGGCCACCCTCACCCGCGGCGAGATCGTGGGGTTGGTGGAGCCCCTGGTGGACCGGACCCTGGAGGTGTGCGCCGAGGTGCTGGAGGCGAAGGGGCTCGACGTCTCCGGCATCGACGAGGTCCTGCTGGTGGGCGGGCAGTCGCGCATGCCGCTCGTGCACGAGAAGGTGGCGGCCTTCTTCGGGCGGCAGCCCTCCCGCGCCGTCCACCCGGACGAGGCGGTGGCGGTGGGCGCCGCGCTCCTGGCCCATTCGCTGGGGAGCGCGGAGGGCGTGGTGCTGATCGACGTCCTCCCCATGTCGATCGGGATCGGGCTGCCCGGCGGGCGCGTGAAGTCGCTCATCGAGCGGAACACGCCGCTCCCGGTGCGCAAGCAGTACGGCCTCTCCACCACCCGGGACGGCCAGACCGAGTTCGAGCTGGTGATCCTCCAGGGCGAGGGGCCCCGGGCCGAGGACTGCGAGTACCTGGGCACGCTGCGGCTGGAGGGGCTGCCCGCCGGCCCGCGCGGGATGGTGCGGATCGCGGTCACCTTCGAGCTGGGCGCCGAGTGCCTGCTCACCGTCACCGCCCGGGAGCTCAACACCAACCGCCAGGTGCAGGCGGTGATGTCGACCCGGGAGGGCGCCTCGGCGGCCAAGCGCCGGCTCCAGGCGGAGGGGACGGAGCCGGGCATCTCCGCTCCGGCCCCGCCCTCCCCTGGGCGCAGCGGGATCGGCGGCGCCTTCCGTCGCCTGTTCCGCGGGTAGCGTCGCCCCGCCTTCAGTCCGGCCCGCCCTGGTCCTCGGCGGGGGCGGCCGCTGCTGCCCGGGCCCGGGCAGCGCGGCGCGCCTGGATCCAGCGGATCAGGAGCGCGCCGACGACGGCGATCGCCCCGGCCAGGATGTAGTGTCCGAAGCGCGATGCGGCCCGGGCCGCCTGGTGGATGTCGGAGCCGAAGTAGAACCCGACCGCCACCCAGAGCGGCGCCGAGACCAGCGCGGCCACGCCGTCGAAGAGCAGGAACTCCCAGAAGGGCATCCGGGCGTGACCGACCGTGAAGAAAGTGGGGGCCCGCAGCCCGGGAAGGAACCGCGCCAGCAGCACCACCACGTTGCCGTAGCGGCGGATCCGCTTCTCCACCCGCTCGAGCTTCTCCGGGGTGACCACCCGCCGGAGCGGCCGGAAGTCCGCCACCCGGGCGCCGAACCTCCGCCCCATGAGGAAGATGGCCGAGTCGCCGGCCAGGATGCCCCCGAGCCCCACCGCCACCATGGTGAGGAACCCGCGGTCGCGCAGCATCCTGGGAAGCGTGGCCGTGTGCAGGTCCGAGGAGAGCCAGGCCAGCACGCCGCCGGCGACGAGGATGATGTCCTCGGGCATGGGGAGCCCGAAACCGCACAGCAGGAGCACCGCGAAGACGAAGGCGTAGCCCGCGCCGAGCGACCGCCCCGCGAGCATGTCCACCAGCCTCTCCAGCATCGACCCGGCGCCCTCCGCGCGCCCCGGAATACCGCAGAAGCGGCGGGGCTGTCGACCGCGGCGATCGGTCAGGGCTGCTTCTTCACGGCCAGCTCGCGGAGCAGCTCCCGGTTCTCGGCCACCCGGGCGGCCAGGTCCGTCCCGATGGCGAGCGCGAGCTTGAGGCAGGCCTGCGGCTACTGCGGCTGGAGCCGGCCGAACTCCCGCTGGGTGATCTCCAGGACCGTGCAATCCGTCACGGCCACCGCCGAGACGAGCCGCACGCTCCGGCCCAGGAGCGAGACCGCGCCGAGCGCGTCGCCCGGGCCGAGCACCCACAGGTCCTTCTCGCCAGCGGCGGTGCGCTGGGTGATCTTGACCGTCCCCGACTTCACCACGAAGAGCGACTCGCCCACCATGTTCTCGACGAAGAGGGGCGAGCCGGCGGGGACCTTCTTCTCGGCCGCGATGGCGGCGAAGATCTTGAGCCCGGTCTCGGTGAAGTCCCGGAAGAGCGAGCACCTCTGCAGCGTCTCGACGGCGTTCACCGCGCCGACCACCCTTCCCGCCGGTACTGCTCGGCGTAGCGGGCATAGTTCCGGGCCGACCGCGGAAGGAAGGCCAGCTCCTCGGCGGTGAGGTCGCGCTTCACCCGGGCGGGCGCGCCCAGGGCGAGCGTGCCGGGAGGGACCACCATGCCGGGCGGGACCAGGGCCCCGGCCCCGACCATGGCGTCGGGTCCCACCACCGCGCCGTCCATCACGATCGCCCCGATGCCCACCAGGCAGCGGTCCTTCACCGTGCAGCCGTGCAGGACCGCCCGGTGACCCACCGTCACGTCGTCGCCGACGATGGTGGGGTGCGTGCCGCCGGTGACGTGGACCACCGACAGGTCCTGCAGGTTGGTGCGGGCCCCGAGCCGGACGTGGTTCACGTCTCCGCGCACGACGGCGCCGAACCAGAGGCTCGACTCCTCCCCGATCTCCACGTCGCCCACCACCACGGAGGTCTCCGCGGCGAACGCCGTCTCGTGGAGACGGGGCGTCTTCCCGCCGTACGGACGGATGAGGGCCATGGATCGGTTCGATGCTAGCCCGCGATCCGGGGGGCCGCAAGCCGGCGTCCGCGCCGGTGCGGAGCGCTTCAGGCGCGCGGCGAGGGACCCACGATCTCGCCCGAGAGCGAGCTCCCGCCGGCGCGCACGACCCGCGCCAGCACCAGGGCGCCCGCCGGCGCCTCCTCCTCGGAGGCGACGAGATGGACCACGCGGTTCTCCGGGGTGCGTCCCAGCCGGCCCCCGGCGTCCTCCGACGCCCCCTCCACCAGGACCTCGACCACCCGGCCCCGCTCGGCCGCGAGCCGCTCCGCGGTGATCCGCTTCTGGGCGGCCTGGAGCCGCTCCAGGCGCCGGACGGCCGCCTCCCGCGGGACCTCCCGCCACTCCGGCGCCGACCCGAGCCGGCGCGCCGCGGCGGTGTGCGGGCGCGCGCTGTAGAGGAAGCTGAAGGAGTTCTCGAAGCGGGCCGACTCGAGCAGCGCCAGCGAAGCCTCGAAGTCCGGCTCGGTCTCGCCGGGGAAGCCGACGATGAAGTCGGTGGTGATGGCGATCCCGGGCCGTGCCTCGGAGAGGCGGCGGAACCGGTCCAGGTACTCCTGCACCGTGTAGTCCCGGCGCATGCGCGCCAGGACCGGATCCGAGCCGGACTGCACCGGCAGGTGGAAGTGCGGCATCACCCGCGGCTCGTCGCGGAAGGCCTCCACCAGCTCGTCGGAGAGGTCGTGGGGGTGGCTGGTGGTGAACCGCACCCGCGCGATCCCCGGCAGGGCCGCCACCCGGCGGAGCAGCTCGGCGAAGGTGCAGCCGCCCCGGTAGGAGTTCACGTTCTGCCCGATGAGCGTCACCTCGCGCACGCCCACGCCGGCCAGGGCGGCGCACTCCGCCACCACGTCCGGGAACGGCCGCGACACCTCGCGCCCGCGCGTGTGCGGGACGATGCAGAAGGAGCAGACGTTGTCGCAGCCCTTCATGGCGGTGACGAAGGCGGTGGCCCGGCCGCGCGCCGCCGCGGGGTCGGCCCGCGGGAAGACGTACTCCTCCGAGTCCATCCAGCCCGTCTCGGCGAACCGCTCGCGGTGGGCGCGCTCCACCATCTCCGGGAGCCGGGCCAGGTTGTCCGGGCCGAAGACGAAGTCCACGTAGGGCACGCGGGCGAGGAGCCGGTCCTTCTCCTGCTGGGCCACGCAGCCGGCCACCGCGATGAGCGCCCCGCGCCGCGCCTTCACGGCCCGGTAGCGGCCGAGGGCCGAGAGCAGCTTCTGCTCCGCCTTCTCCCGCACGGCGCAGGTGTTGAGGAGGATGAGGTCGGCCTCCTCCGGCGAACCGGCCCGCGCGTAGGCGTGCCGGCCGAGCAGCTCCACCATCCGCTCGGAGTCCGAGTCGTTCATCTGGCAGCCGAAGGTGTGGACGAAGACCTTGCGGTCTGCCCCTCCCGGGGCCGGGGCAGGCTCGCCGGCGGCGGGCGGGCGGGGAAACGGGACCAGATCGGACACGGCGGCGCGAACGTAAGGACAGCCGGGGGGGCGCGTCAACCCTGGGCCGCCCACACCGCCACCAGCTCGACCCGGCTCCGCGCCTCCCGCCGGAGCGGGCGGTCGGGCTTCACCGGGCGGAAGTAGGCGTCGAACGCGACGCCCACCTGGGGGATGGGCGGCGAGACGAACAGCTCGGTCACGAAGGCCCAGTGGACGCGGCAGGAGCGGAAGCGCGGCGCCGAAGCCAGCCCCTGCAGCCGGCGGGCCCGGTCCAGCGCCTGCCGGTCGTGCCGGGCGCTCCCGCTCGTCCCGACCAGCCGCACGGCGGTGACGTCGTGCTCCACGGCCACCACGGTGACGAGCCGCCGCGACGGGTTCGCCGCCGCCCGGGCTTGCAGCTCCGCCTGCGCCTCCAGGAAATCGTGGGTCTCGGCGGGCAGCTTCGAGGCCGCCCGCGCGGTGGTCGCCACCCGGTCGCGCGCGGTCGGCTCGGGGTGGGGCGCGGGCGCCCAGGGCAAGCCGCCGCGGCCGTAGCGTCCGGCCGCGTCCAGCCAGTCGCCGGCCGCGACCGCGGCGGCGCCCGACCCGGGCATGCCGTCGAAGGCCTCCGTCCCCGGGGCGAAGCCGTCCGCGAGCCGGCGCCGCTCCTCCGCCCAGATCTGATCCGGGTAGCGGGCCAGCTCGGCCGCGCGCGCCCCCGCGACGATCTCGCCGACGCGGCGGACGGCGAGCGCCGCGTCGCTCTCCCCGGCCGGCTCCT
>DATIUR010000261.1:0-7056 GCA_035466675.1 Anaeromyxobacteraceae bacterium
GTGTTGAGGCGCAGCCCCAGGATCTCGCCGGCCTTGAAGAGGTGGCGCAGGTAGGCGCGGCTGAAGGTCCGGCAGGTGACGCAGGCGCAGCCCGGATCGGGCGGCTCCCCGTCGTCGGCGTAGCGGGCGTTCCGGATGACGAGCTTGCCGCGGCTCGTGAAGAGCAGGCCGTTCCGCGCCGTGCGGGTGGGGAGGACGCAGTCGAACATGTCCATCCCGGATCCGATGGCGGCGAGCAGGTCCTCGGGCGTGCCCACGCCCATCAGGTACCGCGGCTTCTCGCGCGGCATCCGCGGCGCGTCCCGCGCCACCCCCTCCCAGGTCCGCTCGCTCTCCTCGCCCACCGCGTAGCCCCCGAGCGCGTAGCCGGGCAGGTCGAGCGCGGCCGCCTCCTCGATCGCCCGCGCGCGCAGGTCGGGGAAGAGCCCGCCCTGGGCGATGCCGAAGAGGACGCAGCCGGCCTGCCCCTCGCCCTTCTCTCCCTCGAGCCGCCGCCAGGCCTCCCGGCAGCGCCCGAGCCAGCGCTGGGTCCGCGCCAGCGACACCTCGTGGTAGGCCCGGTCGGCCAGGGCGGGCGGGCACTCGTCGAAGGCCATGATGACGTCGGCCCCCAGGGTCTCCTGCACCTCGATGGCCCGCTCCGGGGAGAGGAAGTGGCGCGAGCCGTCGAGGTGGCTGCGGAAGGTGACGCCCTCCTCGTCGATCCGCACGAGCCCGGGCCCCTCCCGCCCGCGCCCGCCCGGCCGCTCGCCCAGGCTGAAGACCTGGAAGCCCCCGGAGTCGGTGAGGAGCGCGCCGCCCCAGGCCATGAAGCGGTGCAGGCCGCCCAGGCGCCGGATCCGCTCGTGGCCGGGGCGCAGGTACAGGTGGTACGTGTTGGCGAGCACGATCCGCGCCCCCAGCGCCTCGAGGTCGCGCGGCTCGAGCGTCTTCACGGTGGCGGCGGTGCCCACCGGCATGAAGACCGGCGTCTCCACCGGGCCGTGGAGGGTGTGCAGGCGGCCCCGGCGCGCGGCGCCGTCCTCCGCGAGGAGCTCGAAGCGGATCATGGCCATCTGGGCATGCGGCTGGGCTTCAGGCTGCGGGCTTCAGGCTGCGGGCTCCAGGCTGCGGGCTCCAGGCGTCAGGAGAAGCGGGTGGGTTTCGCGCGACCATCCTTGCCGCAGCCTGGAGCCTGGCGCCCGCAGTCCGGCTCCGGAGCGACCATTCGAGTCAGGCCGCCCGCGCCCCCGAGCGCGCCACTTCCGCGACCAGGGCCCTCCAGCGGCGCGCGGCCCGCCCCTTCGAGACGAGGCGGACGCCGAGGCTCCGCTCCGCCGCCCCGCCCGGCTGGACCCAGCACACCACCGCCCGCCCCGTGGCCGGGAAGAGGCCACCCGGGATCCGGATCGCGAGCACGTCGCCCACCGCCGGCAAGGGGCCCTCCCACCTGAGCGAGCAGCCCCCCTCGGAGACGTTGATGGTGGCGACCTCGAGGTCGTCCTGGCCGTGGCGGACCACGAGCCCCCGCTCCACCGCGTAGCGCGGCGCCCGCTCGCGGAAGCTCACCGCCTCGCCGCGCGAGGCCATGGCCAGGAAGCCCGCCGCTGCCCGGCTCGCCCTGTCGAGCGACACCTCCACGCCGGGGGGGAGCGAGGGGCGCCCCACCCGGCGCACCGCCGAGACCCTCCCGAAGAGGGTGGCGCGGATCGTCTGGCCGTGGATGCCGACGCGGACCGCCACCTCCTCGCCGATGCGGGCGTCGGAAAGCGCCGGCACGAAGAGCATGCCGGCGTCCTGCCGCCAGCTCGCGAGGAACTGGGAGGGATCGACGTTGACGGAGACGCTGTGCAAACCCCCGGGCTCCTTTCCGTCGACCGAAGACCTATAGCACAGGGGAGGCCGATCCCGGGCGACCCAGAAGCATCGCATCGCCGTAACTGAAGAAGCGGTAGCGGAGCCGGACCGCCTCCCGGTAGGCGGCCAGGACCCTCTCCCGGCCGCCGAAGGCGCAGGCGAGCACGAGCAGGGTCGAGCGCGGCAGGTGGAAGTTCGTCACGAGCAGGTCCACCGCTCGGAACGGGTGGCCCGGACGCACGAACAGCTCGGTCCGGCCGGCGCCGGCGCGCAGGTCGCCTCCCTCGAAGGCGCTCTCGAGGGTGCGGACGGCCGTGGTGCCCACCGCCACCACGCGGCCGCCGCGGGCCCGGGCCGCGGCGAAGGCGCGCGCCGCCTCGGGGGGCACCTCGTACCGCTCGGCGTGCAGCCGGTGCTCGTCGAGCGACTCGGCGCGCACGGGGAGGAAGGTGCCCGGACCGACGTGGAGGGTGACGGCGGTCCGCTCGACCCCGCGCTCGGAGAGGCGGTCGAGCAGCGGGGCGGTGAAGTGCAGCCCGGCCGTGGGCGCGGCGGCGCTCCCGGGCGCGGCCGCCCAGATGGTCTGGTAGCGCTCGCGATCCTCCTCGGTCGGCTCGCGCCGGACGTAGGGCGGGAGCGGGACCCGGCCGGCGCGGGCCAGCGCCGCCTCGAGCTCCGGCCCTTCCCGGTCGAGGGCCACCACCAGGAACCCATCGCCCTCGGCCCGCTCCACGCGGGCCTCGAGGCCGTCGAAGGAGAGCACGCTCCCCTCCCGGATCGGCTTCGAGGCCTGGCCCAGGGCGCGCCAGCGCCGGCCCAGGCCCCCCTCGAGCGGCTCGCACAGCAGGATCTCGACCCGGCCGCCGGTCGCCTTCCGGCCGACCAGGCGGGCCGGGATGACCCGGGTGTCGTTCAGGACGAGCAGGTCGCCGGGGCGGAGCAGCTCGGGAAGGTCGGCGAAGCGGCGGTGCTCCAGGGGGCCGCTCGCCGGAAGGACCAGCAGGCGCGAGGCGTCCCGGGGCGTGACCGGGGCCTGGGCCACCAGATCCTCGGGGAGGCCGTAGTCGAAGTCGGAGATCTTCATGGAGGGCGGGCCCCGCTGCGTCAGTACATCCTGCGGATCTCCGTGCCCGGGTAGTAGTGCAGCAGGATCTCGACGTGCGTCCGGCCCTCGCCGGCCATCCCGGCCGCTCCCCACTGGCACAGCCCCGCGCCGTGGCCCGCGCCCCGTCCCTCGAAGACGAACCTCCCCCCCGCCTCCCGGACGTCGAAGGCGAGCGAGGGGAGCCGGGACCAGCCGAGGCGCTGGCGGAGGTCGACCGCGGCGAGGAGGACGTGCCGCCCCCCGCCGGCGATCTCCAGCCGGGCGGCGCGGCCGGTGCCGGTCCGCTCCGCCACCCGGGCCGCGGCGGCGGCCTCCCGAAGCCCGGCGACGCGGCCGAGCTCGCCCGCCTCGACGGCCACCGACCAGCGCAGGCGGGGCGCCCCCTCGCAGCGGCCGCACTCCACCGGGGCGAGGTAGTCGAGGTCGCGCCCGAGCGCGTCCGCGCCGCGCTCGGTCCTGCCGCCGCAGGCCGAGTGGAAGTAGGCCTCCACCGGCTCGTTCCCCCGCGTCAGCACCTCGCCGGCGGTGGCCTCGGCCGCCGCCCGCGCCGGGGCGCCCGGAGCGGCGCCGGCGTAGACCTGCGAGAGCACCCCCGCCCCGAGGTCCCAGGCCCGTCCCCGGGCCTGCGCCTCGATCTTCCGGACGAGGGCGAAGGTCCGGGCCGCCACGGCCTGCGCCCGCTGCGCCTCCTCGGGGAAGTCGGGCGGCATCTCCCCGGCCACCACGCCCGCCACGTAGTCCTCGAGGGGCAGGATCTCGATCACGTCGAGCCCGCGCCTCCCGGCGCGGATCTCCACCTCGGGGGTGAGGACGCGGCCGCCCAGGCGCAGGGGGCCCTGCCCGCTCACCGTCGCCGCGGGTCCGGCCGTCCGCTCGCCGTCCACCCGCAGCGTCCCGCCCCGCAGCTCGGCGACGACCCTCCCCCGGCCCACGGCGCGGCCGGTCCCGCCGACGCCGGCGCGCCGCACGGCCAGGCCCTCTCCCCGGATCTCGACGCGCTCGAGCCCGCCCGCCACGCGCACGCGGAGGGTCTCGACCGCCGGTGCGGCGGTCGGCAGCGCGGCGAGGAGCAGCGGGAGGAGGGCGCACGCCGCCCGGCGCCCGTTGGCGCCCGGCCGGAGTGGCGTGTATAGGTCGGGGGTGGAGCTCATCCGCTGGCTCGTGGAGCTGGTCCGGGATCCGGGCGAGCTGATCCGCTGGGGCGGCTATCCCGCCCTGGCCGCCATCGTCTTCCTGGAGACGGGCGCGCTCGTGTTCTTCCTCCCCGGCGACTCGCTGCTGGTCATGGCCGGAGTGTACGCGGCGAAGGGCGACCTCTCCATCTGGGCGCTCAACCTCCTCCTCGTCCCCATGGCGATCCTGGGCGACGCCCTGAGCTACACCATCGGGGCGCGCACCGGGCCGCGCCTCTTCAGCCGCCCCCGCTCGCGCCTCTTTCGCCCCGAGCACGTGAAGGCGGCCCACGACTTCTACGAGCGGCACGGCGGCAAGGCCATCATCCTCGCCCGCTTCATGCCCATCGTGCGCACCTTCGTGCCGGTGGTGGCCGGCGTGGCCCGGATGCGCTACCGGCGCTTTGCCACGTTCAACGTCGTGGGCGGCGTGGGCTGGGTGGCCTCGATGACGCTGCTCGGCTACGGCCTCGGGAACACCATCCCTCACCTGGAGGCGCACATCGAGAAGGTGATCGCGGTCGTGATCCTGCTCTCGATCTCGCCGGGGATCGTCGAGTACTTCCGGGCGCGGCGCCGCGCCGCCGCGCTGGCCCGCTCCGCGAGTCCGGCCGACGCGGAGTAGATCGGCCGGCCGGGCCGTCGGCCCCATTCACCCCCCGTAGAACACGCTCTCGTACGGGCAGGAGACGTCGGCCTCGGGCGGGTCCGGGTAGAGGACCCGCTCGCCCCGGAAGCTCCGGAAGACGTGTGCCCGGCCCTCGCGCCCCAGGTGCCAGGTGGGCTGGACCGTCACCTTGCCGGCGCCCCCGGGCAGGTCCACCGCCAGGTGCGGCACCGCCAGGCCGCTCGTGTGCCCGCGCATGGCCCCCAGGATCGCGATCCCGGCCTCGAGCGGCGTGCGCAGGTGGGCGGTGCCCTCGGCCAGGTCGCCCTGGTGCAGGTAATAGGGGCGCACGCGCCGGGCGAGAAGCCGGTGGTTCAGGTCGGTGAGGATCCGCGCCGAGGAGTTCACCCGCCGGAGGAGCACGGTCTGGTTCTCGACCGGCACGCCGTGGTCCACCAGCCGCTCGCACGCCTCGCCCGCGTCGGGCGTGCACTCCTTGGGGTGGTTGAAGTGGGTCACCACGAAGAGCGGCGCGAACCGCCGGAGCAGGCGCGCCAGCCCGTCGGTGACTCGCATGGGGCAGGTGACGGGCGCGCGGGTGGCCACGCGCAGGATCTGGACGTGCGGGATGGCCCGCAGCCCCTCCAGGATGGAGGCGAGCCGCGCGTCGGCGAGGGCCAGCGGGTCGCCGCCGGAGACGATGACGTCGCGGACCCCCGGGTGGGCGCGCACGTAGGCGAGGCCCTCCGCCACCGCGGCCTCGTCGAATCCCCCCTCCTCGCCGGAGGTGATGCGCCGGCGGGTGCAGTGGCGGCAGTAGACGGCGCAGTGGTCCGCCGCGAGGAAGAGCACGCGATCGGGGTAGCGGTGCACCACCGCCCGCGCCGGCCGCCGGGCGTCCTCGCCCAGGGGATCGCGCAGGTCGCCCGGCGCGCTCCGGGCCTCGTCGGCCACCGGGATGGCCTGCATCCGCACCGGGCAGAAGGGGTTCCCGGGGTCGACGAGCGAGGCGTAGTAGGGCGTCACCGCGAAGCGGAACCGGCCCTCGGTGCCGGCCAGGCCGGCCCGCTCGGAGGCGGTCAGGTCCACGATGCGGCCGATCTCCCCGGCCGAGCGGAGCGCGTTCCGGTGCTGCCAGCGCCAGTCGCGCCATTCGGCCTCGGAGACGCCGGGAAAGAGGTCGCGCCAGGTCTTCATGGAGGTGCGGGCGCGCGCGGACGTTAGCGGCCGCCCCCCGCGAAGTCAAACCGCCGGGACTCGGGACCCGGGTCCGGGGACCCCGGCGGCGCGGCGCCGAAACCGTGTCAGGGACCCGGTCCACCGTTAGACTTTGCCGGGGCCCTCCCGCGCCCGGCCGGAGCTTCCTGCATGTCGACCCTCCCCTCTTCCCGCCGCGACCTCGACCCCCGCGATCTGGAGTCGCCCGGTGACGCCGACCGGGACCTCCCGGGCGACGGCTCGGGCCAGGACCCCCGTCCCGCCGCCCACCTGCGCTCCCGCTTCCCGCCCGGCCCGCGCTCGATCTGGAAGGACGCGCCCGAGGCGCTCTGGAACGACTGGCACTGGCAGCAGCGGGAGCGGGTGACCCGGCTCGACCAGCTCGAGAAGGTCGTCCGGCTCACCGACGACGAGCGGCGGGCCGTGGTCGAGTCGGACGCCGAGTTCCACATGGGCATCACGCCCTACTACGCGGCGCTGATGGACCCCGAGGACCCCAGCTGTCCCATCCGGCTCCAGTCCGTCCCCACCATGGGCGAGCTGACCATCGCGCCGGCCGACCTGGAGGACCCGCTCGCCGAGGAGCGGGACATGCCGGTGCGCGGCATCACCCACCGGTACCCGGACCGGGTCCTCTTCTACACGACGCACAACTGCCCGGTGTACTGCCGGCACTGCACGCGCAAGCGGAAGGTGTCCGACCCCACCAGCGCCACCGCCAAGGTCCAGGTCGAGGCGGGTCTCGACTACATCGCCCGCCATCCGGAGATCCGCGACGTGGTGATCTCCGGAGGCGACCCGCTCTCGCTCTCCGACGAGCGGCTCGACTACGTCCTGGGCCGCCTCCGGGCCATCCCGCACGTGGAGATCTTCCGCCTGGGGACGCGGAACCTGGTCACGCTGCCGCAGCGGGTGACCGACGACCTCGTCCACATGCTGCGCCGGCACCACCCCGTCTACGTGAACACCCACTTCAACCATCCCAAGGAGTGCACCGCCGAGGCCTTCGAGGCGGCGCGGCGCCTGGCCGACGCCGGCTGCGTGATCGGCAACCAGATGGTGCTGCTCAAGGGCGTGAACGACGATCCTGCGATCGTGAAGGAGCTGAACCAGAAGCT
>DATIUR010000262.1:0-4263 GCA_035466675.1 Anaeromyxobacteraceae bacterium
GACGCGCCGGCTCGTCCCGCGCGACCGGTACGTGGCGAGCGACGTGAACCCGCTCTACCTCCAGACCCTGCGCGGCCTCACCGCCGACCGGCCCTACCTCGACGTCACGCTCACCGACGTGGCGCGGGGCGACTCCTTCCCCACCCTGCCGGGCGGCTTCGACACGGTGGTTTGCCTGAACGTGATCGAGCACGTGCAGGGCGACCGGGAGGCCCTGGAGAACATCCGGCGCGTGCTCGCCCCGGACGGGAACGCCATCGTCCTCGTCCCGAACGGCCCCCGTCTCTTCGGCACGCTCGACGAGGTCCTGGGCCACCGGCGCCGCTACACCGAGGGCTCGCTCCGGGCCGTGGCCGAGGCGGCCGGCTTCGAGGTGGCGCGGATCCTCCGCTTCAACCGGATCGGCACCCCGGCCTGGTGGCTGAACGGCAAGCTGCTGCGCCGGCGAACCTTCGGCCTCGTGCAGATCGCGCTCCTGAACCTGCTCACCCCGCTCTTCCGACTGGTGGACCGGGCCCTCCCCTTCCCGCCGCTGTCCCTCATCGCGATCCTCCGGCCGGCCGGCTCCGTCGCCACGACCCGCCCGGACCCGGCGCGCGCCGCCTCGGCCCGCCATTGAAGGGGCGCCGTGGCCCTCCTCGACGCCCTGCGCGCGCTCGCGTCCTTCGTGCCGCCCCCCTCGCTCCCCGACTGCGACCCCGCCCTGCTCGGGGACGTCCTCGAGGCGCACGGCCTCGCCCCCATGGCCTCCTACCACCTCGAGAACGGGCGGCTCGGCGCGGGCGCTCCGGAGTCGCTCCGCGAGCGGCTCCTCTCGAGCTACCAGGGGGTGGTGAACGACAACGTCCTCAAGCTCGTCTCGCTCCGGAACGCGCTCAGGGCGGCGCCCGACGTCCCGGCGGTCCTGCTCGACGCCGCGGCCTACGTCGACTGGATCTACCCCCACATGGCCTTCCGGCCGGTCATCGACGCCCGGGTGGCGGTTCGCGCCGCCGACGGCGCGCGCTTCGCCAGGGCCGCGGCGGAGGCGCTCACCCTGGTCCGCACCGAGCACGGGGGCCGCACGGCCGTGTTCGGCGACGGGCGGATCGAGATCACGCTGCAGGAGGGGCTGTGGCCGGGCGGTCCCGAGGACGGGCCGCTCTTCGACCGATCGGTGCCGCACCGCGCCTTCGGCCCGGCGGCGGCCCGCCCGTCGGCGGAGGAGGCGGTGCTGGCCACGGTGGCGGAGCAGGCGCTCCAGGGCCTGTGGGCCCCCCTCGTCACCTACGTGGACCTGCGGGAACTGCTCCGCCTCCCGCTCGACCGCGGGCACCTGCGGGAGAGGGCGCGCGCCCTGAACCTCTCCCGCGCGCTCCACGGCGCCACGCTGCTCGCGGCCCACTTCTTCCCCGAGGTGGCCGACCTGGCCGCCGCGGTCCGGCCCGACCTCTCGCTCGCCGAGCGCCTGGCGGTGGAGCGGGTGGTGGAGGGGGCAAGGGATCCCGCCCGGCTCCGCCACCTGCGCGGGGCCGAGGCGGCCGCGCGGGCGGTGGTCGCGCCGTGAGCGCGGGCCGCTCGCGTCGGCCTCCCGGCGCACGCCGCCCCGTGCTACAACCGCGCGACCTTCCCGGAGGAGGACCGTGAAGATCGCCGTCGTCGGCACCGGCTACGTGGGCCTCGTGACGGGGACCTGCTTCGCCGAGTCGGGGCACCACGTCACCTGCGTCGACGTGGACGCGGCCAAGATCGCCACCCTGCACGCGGGCGGGATCCCGATCTACGAGCCCGGGCTCGAGGAGCTGGTCCGGCGCAACGTGAGGGAGGGCCGCCTCGCCTTCACCACCTCCACCGCGGAGGCGATGCGGGACACCGACGTCGCCTTCATCGCGGTGGGCACCCCGCCGAACGAGACCGGGGAGGCGGACCTCCAGTACGTCCTCGCCGCCGCCGAGCAGGTCGGGCGTGCCCTGACCCGGTACACGGTCGTCGTCAACAAGAGCACCGTCCCGGTGGGCAGCGCCGAGAAGGTGGCCGACCTCCTCCGGGGCGTGGCCGCGCACCCGTTCGACGTGGTCTCGAACCCCGAGTTCCTGAAGGAGGGGGCGGCCATCGAGGACTTCATGCGGCCCGACCGCGTGGTGGTCGGGGTGGACTCCGACCGGGCCCGCGGGGTGATGGCGGAGCTGTACGCACCCTTCGTCCGCGCCGAGCAGCCCATCCTCTTCATGGACCTGCGCTCCGCCGAGCTGACCAAGTACGCGGCCAACGCCATGCTGGCCACCCGGATCTCGTTCATGAACGAGATCGCCGCGCTGTGCGACCGCCTCGGCGCGGACGTGGACCAGGTCCGCCGCGGCGTGGGGTCCGACCGCCGCATCGGCCACCCGTTCCTCTTTCCCGGAGTCGGCTTCGGCGGGAGCTGCTTCCCCAAGGACGTCCGCGCCGTCATGACCATGGCGCGCCAGATCGGCCTCGACTTCGACCTGCTCCGCTCGGTCGAGCGCGTGAACGAGCGGCAGAAGCGGGCCCTGGTCGAGAAGGCCCTGAAGCACTTCGGCTCGCTGGCCGGCAGGACCTTCGGCGTCTGGGGCCTCGCCTTCAAGCCCCGGACGGACGACATGCGCGAGGCTCCCTCCCTCACGGTGGTGGAGGGGCTGGTGGGCGGCGGCGCGAAGGTGAAGGCCCACGACCCGGTGGCCCGCGAGGTGGCCGCCCGGCTGTTTCAGGGGCGGGTCGAGCTGTGCCAGGAGCCCTACGCCGCGGCGGAGGGGGCGGACGGGCTCTTCCTCGTCACCGAGTGGAACGAGTTCCGCAACCCCGACCTGGAGCGCCTTCGCCGGATCATGCGGACGCCGGTGCTGTTCGACGGAAGGAACGTCTGGGACGCCCAGAAGGTCCGCGCGGCCGGCTTCACCTACCACGGCATCGGCCGGCGCTGATCCCGGCGCGGGCCGGGGTCAGGCGCTCGGCGTCCGCCCTCGCGACAGCAGGAGCACCGCCGAGGCCACCTCGGCCTGCACCCGCCGCAGGCGCCGGGCCACGTCCAGCTCCTCCAGCACGCCCTGCTTCGCCCCCGGCTCGGAGATGGCCGCGGCCGCCACCACGTCGGCCAGGGCGCCGGGCTCGCGCAGCTGCGCCACCGCCCGGGCCAGCTGCGAGGCGCCGGACTCGGGCGGCAGGAGCTGGACCAGCTCCAGCACGAGCTGCCGCACCGAGTCCGCCTCGCCGGCCAGCGCCTCCGGCCCGCCGGCGGGATAGACGTCCTCCAGCACCTCGGCCCGGAACTCGCGGTAGGGCCTGGCCGACTCGAGCTCCTCGACGAGGCGCACGCGGGCCAGGCCGCGGACGAGGACGTGGAAGCGGCCGTCGGGGAGCCGCTCCTCCGCCTCGATCACGCCGGCTCCCGCCACCGGGAACACCTCGGCGCGGGCCTCCGCCGCTCCTTCCGCCCGGACGAGCGACGGCACCGCCAGGATCCGGTCGCCGGCGAGCGCGTCGGCGACGAGCGTCCGGTACCGCGGCTCGAAGACGTGGAGGGGCGCCGGCGTCCCGGGCAGCACCACCACCCCGTGGAGCGGGAAGACCTTGAGGGCGGCGCAGGCGCCCTCGAGCGCCGCCCTCGGGTCCTGGGCCTTCCCGCGGGAGGGCACCTAGCGCGCCGCCTCCCCCTTCACGCCGGTCTCGATCCGCATCCCGTAGAACGACCGGTACACGAAGACGAGCATCACCAGGAGGAAGAGCGCCGAGAGGACGAGCCGCGCCCCGGTGTCCATCGTGATCGCCAGCTCCACGGCCAGCAGGCCGAAGAGGGTGGTGAACTTGATGATGGGGTTCATGGCCACCGAGGAGGTGTCCTTGAAGGGATCGCCGACCGTGTCGCCCACCACGGTGGCCGCGTGCAGCTCCGTCCCCTTGGCCTTGAGCTCCACCTCCACGACCTTCTTGGCGTTGTCCCAGGCGCCGCCGGCGTTCGCCATGAAGATCGCCTGGAAGAGGCCGAACACCGCGATGGAGATGAGGTAGCCGATGAAGAAGAACTCGTTCGCGAAGGAGAAGGAGAGGGTCGCGAAGAAGACCACCAGGAAGATGTTGAACATCCCCTTCTGCGCGTAGAGGGTGCAGATCTCGACCACCCGCTTCGAGTCCTCCACGCTCGCCTTCTCGACGCCCTCCAGCTTGATGTTGGCCTTGATGAACTCGACCGCGCGGTAGGCGCCGGTGGAGACGGCCTGGGTGGAGGCGCCGCTGAACCAGTAGATCACTGCGCCGCCCATGACGAGG